>CAZWXC010000015.1:14001-15081 GCA_964637935.1 uncultured Flavobacteriales bacterium
GGTTTCTTGGGCAAAATGCTTTTCACAGGAGACGAAATCAAGAAGAAAGCCAACGTGCTTTCCGGAGGCGAAAAAGTGCGATGCATGGTTTCTAGAATGATGATTGCAGGTGCAAATGTTTTGATCGTAGACGAACCTACAAACCACTTAGATCTTGAATCGATTCAAGCGTTCAACAACGCGTTGATCAACTTCCCTGGCACAGTGCTTTTCACATCGCATGACCACACATTTACCGAAACGGTAGCCACACGAATTGTGGAATTAACGCCAAATGGTTGCGTTGATAAAATGATGCGATATGACGACTACATCGATTCAGAGAAAATTCAAGCCCAGGTTGATGAAATGTATGCTTAGGAGGTAGTAAACAGATTATTAGTATTAAGTATTAAGACTGAATAACGTAGGTTTTAGACATTAAAAGGGCGAACTCGAAAAGAGATTCGCCTTTTTTTGTTGCTTGAACAAAACGTGTAAAAAACTATATGATCTACTTTGCAGGCTATGACGAGTACTAAGATTTCATCAATGACTCAAAAAGTAGACTGGCTGAACCTATGCTTGGTCATTATTTCATTATTCTGTGCCATCCTGTTTCCTTTCTCATTGTTTTTGATTGTCTATGCTATATTAGGTCCTTTGCATTATCTAACGCAGATCAATTGGATTCAATCTCACCGTTTTTTTATGCCTATCAAAAGTTGGCCATGGCTAGCTATGATCGTTACACTGGTGGTAACCATTCCATTTATCTATAGCCGTTTGTTCGCGAGTACTAGGTTTGACATCATTCCATTGAAGCAGGCACTGTATAGCATACAAGCATATTCTAATTTAGGGATACTCGCCTTGCTGTTTTTACCATTGACCTTGTACTTAGCTAAAAATAGAATCCATCAAACACTTATATTCATTAGCCTTTTTGGGGCAAGCTTTTTGATTTATCAATTTCCCCTGTTTGTACTAATCATAGGTTTGCTGCTCTCATCGGTGATTCACGTCTATCTATTCACTTTCCTTTTTGTTGTACAAGGTGCATGGAAAAACAAGAGTCGGCCTGCCTTGCTTACTGCATCA
>CAZWXC010000016.1:0-14442 GCA_964637935.1 uncultured Flavobacteriales bacterium
TTTTTAAATATTCTTTAACAGGAATCATGTCTTTAACAGGAATCCCCTCTGTAATACAAACTATTACTTTAATACCAGCATCAGCTGCTTCTAAAATTGCATCGGCTGCAAAAGCAGGTGGTACAAATATGATGGAAACATCAGCACCAGTTTCTTTTACAGCGTTTTCCACGGTATTAAAAACAGGTTTGTCTAAATGGGTTGTTCCACCTTTTCCGGGTGTAACACCACCAACTACATTGGTTCCGTATTCAATCATTTGACTTGCGTGAAATGTTCCTTCGCTTCCGGTGAAACCTTGAACAATCACCTTTGAATTTTTATTTACTAATACACTCATTTCATCATTTTTTAAAGCGCCCCAAAAATAGACATCCTGCAACCCGAAGCAAGATAAATTTGGGTTAATTCCATTCATGCTTTCAACATCTATATTCGCCCAATGATTTGGTCAAAAAAAACAATCCTTTTTTGGGTGCTATGCCTTGCCTTTGGTGCGGGTCAAGCTCAAAAAAGTGCATTTGAAGTAGACTTTTCATCAGGTAAAATTCTCAACATTTATCCAGGTTTCCCCGAAAGGGATGCACATAGAATAGTGGGATTGACCTATCAATGGCAACGAAACACAGCCTACACCGCCAACTATGGCTTGGCGCAAAATGCGTTTAAACTTACGTTTCACGATTTCGGAAATCCTAATGTTTTAGGATATGGAATTGGGCTGCAATACGAAATGCGATTGCACCAAAATTTGAGCAAACGATTAAGAATGATTGAACATATTGGTTTGGGTGCAATATTCAATTCAAACCCTTATCACTACCTCAACAACCAAGAAAACATTGTGATGAGTTCGCCTATAGCAGCTTTAATTTCAGCTGCTTATGGGTTTGAATACCACGCTTTTGATCGATTTTATGTAAGTGCCGAAGGCGTATTTTGGCATAGTTCTAACATGCACACTTCGCTTCCCAATGTGGGTTTGAACACGCCAGCCGTTCGTGTGGCGCTGCGATATGCTATTTCTACCGAAGTGCCACAAGATCAATTTGCCGAAAGGCTTTCGCTCAAAAATAATTGGGGAATACAAGCCCGATTTGCTATTGGCTACAATCAAGCTGGTGGAACGGCTCGCCCAGTGAATACGCCACTTTATTGGAAACAATTGGCTGCCATTGGCATGTCTTATTGCTTTAAAAGCATTCACAGAGTTTCGCTCGATTTGGAGGTTTATTACGATGGCGCAAACCGCGTTTGGAACGAAGCACTCGATCGCACGATTGACCATCCAGCTTGGGAATCATCGGTGGTGGTGCTGATGCTTGGGCACGAGTTTATTTACGGTCATTTTGGATTTATCGTAAACGCTGGGCTCAATGTGCACAACCCAACTTACACGTATTTGCTCGAAAATGGATTTGACAATGTAACCCGCGTAAACATTAAGAAATATATCCCCGGACGCGTGGCAATGCGGTATTATTTCAATTTAACTGAACGCAACAAAGCCAGCACATTTTTGCAGTTTGGCGTGAAATCGCATTTCACTCAAGCCGATTTTCTAGAGTTTGGGGTTGGAATGCTTATTTCAAAACCTCAGCCGAAATCTGAATAAGATTGCCGTTTTCAGTCGCGATATAATACTGATTGTTTACAATAACTGCATCGTGTAAATCGCCCATTTCACTGAGCTGAATCCATTTAAAGCTGCTACCATCATTTTCGGAAACACCCACTACTCCATCGCTGCAAAGCACCAATAAACGTTGATCAAGCGATAGCATTTTTTGTACGAAAACGCCTCGTTTTTTGTCCGTTTGTTTCCAAGTTTGGCCGCCATCAGTAGTGCGCAATTGTTCGCCTTCATAACATACAGCTACACCTTCATTTTCGCTTGAAAAGTGCAATCCCACTATGAAGCGATTGTCTAGTTCCACTTGATTCCAAACGGTATCGCCAAATGTCGTGTGTAGCAATGCTCCATTTCCGCCAACCCAAAGTTGATTTCCGTTTTGTGCGATGCATCTAAAATCGTGGTCATACTCAATTGGAGACCATGTTTGCGCGCCATCATAACTTTGAAAAATAGCGCCAAAAGAAAGTTTGCCGCCCAAGATGGCCAAAAACCCATTTTCGCTCACCAGCATTTGCCTAAAAGGCTGATGATTCAACTCGATGATCCAATCTCTTTCACCAAAAGAATAATCAAACAATTTAGGCAAGCTATCGCTTACCAGCATTCGAAATTCGGTCAAGCCGAAATAGAATTTGCCGCCAAATTTCGCGGAAGCGTACACCGGATAATCGATATGATCAC
Organism: uncultured Flavobacteriales bacterium; assembly: GCA_964637935.1. Lineage (GTDB taxonomy): Bacteria > Bacteroidota > Bacteroidia > Flavobacteriales_G > Salibacteraceae > SHAN690. Next base: position 2,318 of record CAZWXC010000016.1, read on the forward strand.
TGACCAAACTAACGGTTTCGTTCTTTGAATTGTAAACCGCTAAAAAACCTAATTCATCTGTATTTCCACCACCAATGATTAAGCTATCGTTCTGAACCAAAATGCAACGTAAATCTGCCGCTGTGCCCAAATCAATTATGTTGAAATCAGAAATACTGTTGTCTTTTTTACAAGCCGACAACAAAAAAACCAGTGCAAGACTGCCGTAAATGATCGATTTCGAGTTCATTGAAAAACGAAAGTAATGTCAATGCATCAAATTACTTTTGCGCCAGAAATGACACAGCAAGAAACCATAGTCGCCATTAGCACACCTTCGGGTGCAGGAGCCATCGGAATTATTCGCCTTTCGGGCAAAAATGCACTCGATATTACCCAACACTTTTTTACCAAAAATTTGTCTGAAATAGCACCCAACACCGTTCATTTTGGACGATTCAAGCTGGGTGACACCGTTCTTGACGAAGTGGTTTTAAGTTATTTCAAAGGTCCAAATTCATACACAGGCGAAGATGTGATTGAGCTGAGTTTTCACGGTTCTAACTATATTTTAACCGAAGCCCTGAACGCCATTTTAGAAGCTGGCGCAACCATGGCCGAGCCGGGCGAATTTACCCAACGTGCTTTCCTTAACGGAAAAATGGACTTGAGCCAAGCCGAAGCCGTTGCCGATTTAATTGCCAGCGAATCAAACGCTGAACACCGCTTAGCCATGCACCAAATGCGCGGTGGATTTTCGGCCGAAATAGCCAAGCTGCGCGAAGAATTGATTCATTTTGCCAGCTTAATAGAACTAGAATTGGACTTTGGCGAAGAGGATGTGGAATTTGCCAATCGAGAAGATTTAGTGCAGTTAATAGACAAAATTCGCGCTTACTTAAAGCGTTTGATGGAGAGTTTCCGATATGGAAATGCGGTGAAAAATGGCGTGCCTGTGGCTATTATTGGTAAACCAAACGCTGGCAAAAGCACCTTGCTCAACGCCTTATTGAATGACGACCGAGCCATTGTTTCTGAAATAGCTGGAACCACGCGCGATGCCATTGAAGATGTCGCGGTCATTGAAGGCATTCGATTCCGATTTATAGACACAGCTGGCATTAGAGAAACCACCGATACCATTGAGGCCATAGGCGTGCAAAAAAGCCTGGAGAAAATGAAAAGCGCGGCCATTGTGCTTTACCTCTACGATTTGAAAGACGATGCTGCCGAACACCAGCAAACACTGAACAAACTGATGGCGGAATTTGACAGTCGCCAAACTACGTTTGTGGCTATTGGCAACAAAGCTGACCAAGTAGCACAAGTAAATCTAACCCCTTTTGAAAGCACTAACGGCAGCCTCACTCCTATTGCCATTTCTGCCAAAACCAACGAAGGCCTTGACACCTTGAGCAAAGCCTTGGTTGCGGCCATTAATTCGGGCACGGTAACTACTGGCGATGTAGTGGTAACCAACACGCGCCATCTCAATGCATTGCGCCTTACTGACAAAGCACTTGACGCGGCTTTAAACGGAATTCAATCTGGCCTTTCGGGCGATTTTGTTGCTTCAGACATTCGCGAAGCCCTGCACCAACTCGGCAGCATTACCGGTCAAATTACTACCGAAGATTTGCTTGGGAATATTTTTGGGAAGTTTTGTATCGGGAAGTAAATCTCCTTTGTAAATCAAAAATGCAATGCACTTGGTCATTCCCTTTCGCTCGTATAGGTTCTCGTCCACTTTTTTTCAATCCTAAGTGCAACTAATTTTTTCTACGATTTTGTTATTCTAAATGGGTCATTCATTTCATTTGCACCTATGTTTTTAGCAGGAAAAATTGGGAAGCTTTTTATTGATTGGATTCAGTCTGCCATCGATTTCTTCTATCCACCGTTCAGCAAATTCATGACACTTCAATTTTTCAGATACGGAGCCGTAGGCGGATTCAATTTATTGGTAGACTGGACATTATACTTCATTATCTATCAATTTGTATTAGAAAAAAACTTGGTAGATTTTGGGTTTGTTGCCATGAGCTCGCACATTGCAACGCTCGGCATCAAGTTTCCTGTGATGCTCCTATTTGGTTTCTTGATGCAGAAATACATCACCTTTTCTGCTTCAGAAATTCGAGGCAGAGTGCAGCTTTTGAGGTATTCTCTCGTTGTTGTTTTAAACTTAATCATAAGCTACATCGGCATTAAGTTTTTAGTGGAATCAGTACACCTCTACCCTTCCTTATCAAACATGATCGTTACCCTTTTTACCATTGTAATCAGTTACCTATCGCAAAAACATTTTACGTTTAAAACAGTCACCACTGACAACGATTAACCTGCCTCAACTGAGATCAAACACCATGTTTATCATCGAACAAATAACCAATGTGGTTGAAAAGACCAATACCATTCACTCCGATGGCAACGAGGTGCGTAAAACACTTGCTGAAGTAAAGAAAATGATTGATGCAGACTCATTTAAGATCCTACAAAAGTCAGGCATTGTGGTAGCTAATGGCATGTTGATTAGAAAAGCTTAACGAAATTTTTTTTTAAATAAATTATTTAGCTAAATAGCTACATATATATTTGTAGCCAAATAGCTACACATGAACCTAAGACGAGATGTTTTTCAAGCCATTTCCGACCCAACACGCAGGGCAATCCTAACACTGCTGGCCACTCAAGCCATGTCTGCCGGTGCTATTGCATCAAATTTTGATTCTTCACGACCCACCATTTCAAAGCATTTGCAAATTCTAACAGAATGTGAATTGCTTCAACAAGAGCAAAATGGTAGAGAGATTTACTACCATTTCAATCCTCAAAAAATGAAACAAGTAGCTGATTACATCGAACCTTTCAGGCAATTTTGGGAAGAGCGCTTTAATAAGCTGGAAGCCTTCATGAAATCGCACGAACCGAAGAAATAGAGACAATATGGAAACAAAAACCAAAGTGACTGCCGAAGAAGGAAAGCAGGAATTATTCATCACGCGTGAGTTTGAAATACCTGTTTCATTGCTTTTCAAAGCCTATGTTGAAAAGGAAATAGTGGAGCATTGGATGGGAACCAAAGTGATCAAACTTGAAAACAAACGACACGGAAGTTATCTCTTCGAGACTACCGATCCGAAGGGAAACAATCATAGGTTTAATGGTACCATTCACGAAATGGAGGAAGACCAAAAAATCACGAGAACGTTTGAAATGGAAGACTCTGGGCTCCCGGTACAATTAGAATACCTCACTTTCGAAAAACTAACCGAAAATAGAAGCAAACTAACGATGCAAATCATTTTTAAATCAAATCATTACCGCGATCAATTGCTCAAAATGCCATTTTCATTTGGAATCAATATGGCGCATAATCGACTTGAAGAATTTCTATCAAACTCTAAATAAACCGCCATGTCAAAAAGAAACAAAATCATTTATTGGATAGCAACTGCTTGGTTATCCTTAGGTATGAGCTCTACAGGTATAGTTCAACTACTTCATTTAGAAGAACAAATAGAACGAACCCGAGATGTTTTGGGATACCCAGAATACTTTATCACCATCATTGGTGTGTGGAAACTGCTTGGCGTTGTTGCTGTTTTAATTCCTAAGTTTCCGTTAGTAAAAGAATGGGCGTATGCAGGATTTTTCTTCATTATGTCTGGAGCGATAATTTCGCATCTGGCCGTAAATGATCCGATTACTGAAGTTTTTCCTGGTTTGCTTCTCCTTGTTCTTACAGCTATTTCTTGGTATTTCAGACCCGAAAGCCGAAAACTATTTTAATTTGCTTCATTATTAGTGATCATGAACCCAAAAGTTGATTTCTTTTTTAATAAAGCCAGCGCTTGGCAAGCCGAATATGAAAAACTCCGAACCATTGCCTTGGATTGTGGCATTACCGAAGAGCTAAAATGGGGCGTGCCGTGCTACACAGTAAACAACAGCAATGTGGTATTGATTCATGGTTTTAAAGAGTACTGTGCCCTACTCTTTCACAAAGGAGTTTTGTTGAAAGACACGCACAATATTCTGATTCAACAAACTGAAAACGTGCAAGCTGCAAGGCAAATGAGGTTTACGAATTTGACTCAAATAGAAGAACTGGAAGGCATCATAAAGTCTTACATTTTTGAAGCCGTTGAAGTGGAAAAATCGGGAATAAAAGTTCCGATGAAAAAAACCAAGGAATTTGAAGTGGCAGAAGAATTTCGACAAAAGCTAGACACAATGCCCGAATTAAAACTTGCATTTGAGGCATTAACTCCTGGCCGTCAACGAGGCTATTTGCTGCATTTTGGTCAGCCGAAACAAGCCAAAACCCGAGAAGCACGCGTAGAAAAAAGCATCGAAGCCATTTTGAATGGAAAAGGACTGGACGATTAGTGAAAAATGATGACCACCGAAATTGAAACCTATTTTGAAGATGGCTGCGGCCGTTGTGCATTATTTGCCACGCCTCAATGCAAGGTGCATTCATTTACCAAAGAATTAGCCGCTTTGCGAAGCATTATCTTGAGCTGCGGGCTTACCGAAGAAGTAAAATGGGGCGTGCCTTGCTATACCTACAAAGGTGCAAACATCTTGACCTTGGGTGCTTTAAAAGCGAGTGTAAACCTTGGCTTTTTTAAAGGTGCATTGCTGCAAGACGAATATAAATTGCTGAAAAAACCGGGCGAAAACTCACAAACAGGCAGGTCATTTTCGTTTACGAATACCCTTGAAATCAGCGCGATTGAAACGCACATCAGAGCATACATTTTTGAAGCTATTGAAATAGAAAAAGCTGGACTAAAGGTTCCAAGCAAGGATGTATCTGAATATGAAGTTCCTGCAGAATTTCAACGAAAGTTGAAAGAATTTCCAAAGCTTAAAACAGCTTTTGAAGCGCTTACACCAGGCCGACAAAAAGGCTATTTGATTCACTTTTCGCAACCCAAACAATCAAAAACCAAAGAAGCGCGCATTGATAAATGGATGGAGCATATTTTGAATGGAAAAGGAATGATGGACAAATAAATTCATAATTCAAAGCATGATTAAAACGCTCTGATTATTGAATGCGATGAGGTGCTTTCGAAAAGATGCGCTTTTTTTTTGCGAAGAATGATGAAAATCAGCGTTAAACCAATCTCAGTACAACCCTACATTTCAATATTGCCTGTATTCTCAAATGGCTCAGGAATTTGAGTTGGATCTTCATCAATAAGTTGTAAAATGTCTCTCGTGATTCCTCTAGAAATATTGGAAATAGGAACATCATTTGGCGAGCCTTCAAAAGGGTTTTCGCCTGCCAATCCGATCCTTAGCATGGTGTTAAACACCCAAATCACAATCACAGTAAATGGTATGTTCAGCCACACAAAATATTCTCCTATCATATGATGCGTTTCGGCAATATCTGATCCCATTTTTTCGAAAGATGGAATAATCGCCATAGGCAACAACCAAATAAAAATATGCACAAAATGGTAGCCAATACTAGCATACTGTTTTGGGTATGGGAAGTTTTTGATGCGCTCCGTTTTGCCTTGCAAAGCCGTCAATTCTTGCAGCATTTGTTGTAGGTTAAGCAAGCTAAAATCCCAAAGCTTTTTCTCGTCTGTAAGCGTTCTTAAATGCTTTGACTGAAGCCCAATAATGGCATTTGGCTTATTGTCTTTGGACATGACGTATTCAAACTCTTCTTGAGATAAGTAAGGTTTCAACTCATCGGCAAGTGGCGTTTTAAATTCGGGAACGTGGTAAAGAAACGTTGCCTTTTTCTTCATATCGTCATAAGATGCCTCCCAAATCTTTTTGGCGCGCATGGCATACCTCAACGCAGTGAGCCATGCAATGTGCCTATGCGTGATAACCCTGATCACTTCAGATTCATCCTGCTTTGCCTCTGCCCTATGCATGTAAAAACTGTCTTTTAATGTGATCACAAATGACCGAGAAGTGTTCACAATTCCGCCCCAAATCTTGCGTGCTTCCCAAATTCTGTCATAGGCCGAATTATTTTGAAAACCAATCATAAAGGCAACAGCGGTGCCAATTAAACCCACAGGTGTAAGCGGAACTTGTAGCCATTTAAGATCTAACAATTCATAAAGAATCGTCACCGTGGTGGCCATAACAATAAAAAAGATCAGCTCTCGCTTAGTCCAAATAAGGACTCTTTTCAATGGGTATCGTCTCAATACAAACATGAGGGTAACATTTTGAACAAAGAAACGATTGTTATCCTTGTTAAATAGATGGCTGAACCAAAATATTTCTTACATATTATCAAAGCTTTGCAATGCATTACGCACCCAATCTGGCACTTCCATGGTAGAACGTGACTTGGTATCAAACATAATTTGGGTAGTGCTTCCTGATGCATGCAAGATGGTTTCTTCTCCTTTTTGAGAAGTTAACGCATAATCAACTACAAAGCTTTTTCCGCCAATTTTTGAGGTGCGCACATGCACTTGCGGATTGATGGCAGTCAACAACAACTCTTTCTTAAAATCAACATTTACGTTTGCGATCAAAAACATGTGTTTGGTCCAATCCCAACCTGGTACCGCTTTTAGCATAAATGCACCTCGAGCTATCTCGAAATAGCTCACATAAATGGCATTGTTTACGTGTCCTAAAGCGTCAAGATCATTCCAACGCATTTGTATGGGATAGCTGAAGTTGAATTGGTTGTTGTCTTTATTACTCATAAATTTTAATGCTTTGAAGGTTTAGCCTTTGATTCAAATTAGTGTTGTTTCATGAATAAAATTCATCACCAAACTACAGCGAATATCTCATTTTAAGCAGCAATGACCGTTGCTTGAGTTTCGAAAAACGTAAGTTTATCAATGAAATAATACTTAGGAAAGAAAAAGAATACACCAACAAACTTTCAGTTTATTTGAAGCATGCAAACCGCACAACACATAATTGATCGCCTACAATTAGCGCCACATCCAGAAGGAGGATATTTTAAAGAAACATATCGCAGCACCGAAATCATTGCAAAAGACAGTTTGTCGAGTAATTATAATGACGCAAGAAATTGCTGCACGTGCATCTACTTTTTACTGACTCCAAATTCATTTTCAGCTTTTCATAGAATTAACCAAGATGAAGTATGGCACTTTTATGATGGCTCACCTATCGACTTGCATTGCATTTCGCCAGAAGGCAAACACGAGCAAATAATCATTGGTAGAGATATTGCAAATGGACAAACGCCACAGTATGTGGTGCCTGGTGGCTATTGGTTTGCTTCGCGTGTTTTAAACAACGATGGCTGGGCATTATGCGGTTGCACGGTTTCGCCAGGTTTTGATTTCGCTGATTTCGAACTGGCAAATCAGAAAGAATTATATACCCAATTCCCTGAACATCAAGAAATCATTATGCAACTTACCCGATCATAATTGCAACATGAGAAATTTCATCATTTTATTGCTCTTATCCTTAATTCTAGGCTGCACTGAGAACAATTCGAATACAAAAACAGCATTCGATTATCAATTTTTCGAGTCTCATACTTTGGAAAAACTCAACTTGAAAGTGAAGCTTCCTGAAGATTATAAAATCATGTTTTACAATGCGGAAGTTTTGGATTCAATGCTTTTGGCATATCAATCAAACCCCAGCGATCAATGGAAATTGAAAGAAATTTCTACGCTTTATAAGCAACAAAAAGGAAAAGTAGTAAGCTTCAATAATGAGTATCTGATGTCAAGCATTGTTTTTCATCCAATGACTTACACGCCTATAAATGAGGAAGCTGCAAAGCAAATTGGTTACAGTGTTAGATATCACATAAAAGAAGCGAACAAAGAATTTGACACCAACTTTGAGTTGTCAGAGCTTAAACTTGGAAATGCGGGCGAAAACCGATATGCTATGTATCATATCAGCAGCATTTACGGGCACAACTACGCTTTTTTAATCACACAAGGCTATCAATCTTGGGTAATGAATATTTACAATGATCAAGTCATCGATTATCAAGCGGTGATTCACAGTATTTCTTTTCCCTGAAATAGTTTGCTGAAGATTTTGGCAAACATTTCAAGCATTTAAATCAAGTAAAAAAGCCAAGAGAAATTTCCCTTGGCTTCTGTTTGATTAGCGTCTCAAGATCAAATATTGATAAGGCTCAAGTGTAATAATTGAATCTAAAGTAACACTTGCTTCTGATATTGCATCAACTGCGGTAGTATTGATGTACGGTGCGGGAATGTCGTAGTTCACCTCTTCAGCACGTGTGTTTACCATTACCAAGACTTCTTCATCATTAAGGCTTTTCACAAAACAAGCCACATCTGTGCCCGAATAGGTAGTCAAGCTTCCTTTTTTGGCAGCTTCAGATTGAGCATAAAATCCCATAAATGATTTATAATCGGTAAGAATATCAGGGTTCGAATTCCAATTAATTGGGTTTTTATCGAAGAATGAAATATTACGAGACAATGCTACTTCTTGGCCGTTGTAAATAAGCGCAGCGCCTTGTAAATAAGTAGCTATAACCATAGCAGCAACAGAACCTTCAGCGCTATTAAAGGCTGACTGCGGTGTGTCATCCCAAGCATAAATATCATGATTGGTGATAAATCGCAATTTACTTTGACCCTCTTCTATCGAAATAAATTCTTGCTTATTCGTTTGAAAAATACTTTGGGCAGAAGCATTTTCTAAGAAGATGTTTTTCAACTGTGTTTGAAAATTCCAAGCATAGTTCATTTCAAACCCTGCCGTAAAATTTGACAGATTTCCACCTTCAGCCAACATGATCAAATCTCTGCCTTCGATGCCATACATTTCTTTAGTTGCGCGTTTCCAAAAGTCATCAGGAACCATGTCTGCTGCATCACATCTAAAACCATCAATATTTGCCTCAAAAACCCAATACTTCATCGCATCGATCATGGCGTTTTTCATGTTGCCGCTTTCAAAATTTAAATCGGCCACATCTGCCCAATTGGTGCCTGCAGGACTAATAATATTTCCATTAGCATCTTGTGTATACCATGTTCTGTTCGAAATCCATGGATGATCCCATGAAGTGTGGTTTGCTACCCAATCTATGATTACCGCAATGCCACGACTATGAGCTTCTTCAACCAAATCTCGAAAATCTTGTAAATCACCAAATTCTGGATTTACACTTTTATAGTCTTGAACGCTATAAGGTGAATTCACACTATTCACTTCTCCAATCGGATGTATTGGCATTAGCCAAATTACATTCACGCCAAGCGATTCAATACGATCCATACCATCAATCACACCTCGAAAATCTCCTGTTTGGCTAAAAGCACGCATATTTACTTCATACATAATAATATCATCAGCGTGAGCAACTTGGCTCATTGGGGTGCCATATTGCGTGTAGGTATCTGAAGTAGTTGATGGTGTTGGAAAAGTTGGTTCTGGTTCTTTCTTACACGATTGTAGCGTAAGCACAAAAACTGCAGTTGCAAGTAGGATTGTAGCATTTTTCATTCTGACGAAGTTGAACAAAATTTGCTGACAAATGAAATGAGTGCTTACTTCAGTTAAATCTTCACCTGATTAAAAACCGAAAAAAATTAGACAAATTCATACACTGCTGACATTCCGTTGTCATTTTAAGCCCTCACTTTCGTTAAAACAAAGACTCACCCATGAAAACAATAAAAGGAACTTTTGAAGTAAAACTAAATCCAACAGAAACTTTCTACACAGGAGACGGCATCAATAAACTAGGTAGACTTACTATTGACAAGCAGTTTAACGGAGCACTTGATGCTACAAGCAAAGGCGAAATGCTTTCAGCAATGACGCAAAAAGAAGGCTCAGCTGGATATGTTGCCATCGAAAATGTGGAAGGAGTACTTGATGGAAAAAAAGGCAGCTTCGTGTTGCAGCATTATGGTCAAATGTGTTCTGATTCTTTTCATTTGACACTAGAAGTAGTTCCTGATTCTGGAACAAATGAACTCAAAGGATTGAGTGGTTCGATGAAAATAATAAATGAAGGTGGAAAACATGAATACGTGTTTACCTACAATCTAGAATAAAAAAAATGCACATTCCATGGGCAATTACCGTGGGACGGTTAGGAATGTGCATTAAGATTGATAAGGGTTAGACCATTAAAACCTTATTTCTAATAATCTCAGAATGATTCAAAGATGGAACCGCAATTTTTGGTCTGCAATAGCTAGTTCTAGCTATTTTTCACTAACCTATTGTCTTAAAACAAAACCCATAAATTAAAGGAGCACAAACGGAACTAATGCCATGTTATAAAAGGCTTTAAAATCTGTATTACTCATGGTAAGTGACTCGATTCTCAGCAGAATTTTAGATTACGAACAAAGAGATTAAATCACGAATTAACCGCTTTCAAGTTGAATGATTGAAGCAAGCAAGTGCGTAACCGTTTTATCTGATTCAACTACTCAAGCAAATGACAAATTTCTATAGTATTTGTAAAATGCAACTTTCACGGCTCACTTTCATAATTGTATTTTCGCCCCATGTCGCAAGAGCAGCAAGAAATAATGATGAAATTGGTGACCATGAAAATGCCTTTCGGCAAATACGAAGGCAAACTTTTGGCTGACTTGCCAGTGAGTTATTTAGAATGGTTTCAACGCAAAGGTTTTCCACAAGGTAAATTGGGTGAATACCTATCACTTTTGCATACCATAAAAAGCAATGGATTGGACAATATTTTATATGAGCTAAAACGCTTGAAATAAATGTTTTCTGACTACAATCCTCCTTGGTTGCACAAGAGTGCGCACTTGGCAGCTATTTTACCAAATCAACTTAGAAAAACAACATTACCTCACAGCGAACGCATCAGCATTACTACCTCTGATGATGACTTTTTAGACTTAGACATTTATCGTCAAAACCACAAGCGAGCAGCAATCTTGGTACATGGTTTAGAAGGAAGCAGCCAAAGCACGTATATAAAAGGAATGGCGAAGCAAATGCTCGAAGCAAATTTTGATGTAATTTGCCTAAACATGCGAGGCTGTAGCGGCCGCCCAAACAAGCAATTTTGCGCCTATCACAGCGGTAAAACAGAAGATTTAGAAACGGTTGTTCAGCATTTTTCGTCACACTATGCTCAATTGGTTTTGATTGGTTTTTCCCTTGGCGGGAATTTGGTTTTGAAATACACAGGCGAACGCGGCAGCAGCATTTCTGAAAAAGTATCTGCGACCATTGGCATCAGCGTTCCTCTTGACTTGGCTGGCTCATGCGACACCTTAAGTTTATCGCACAACAAGCTGTATCTCACTCGCTTTTTGCGACAATTAAGCCGAAAAGCAAAACAAAAAGCCATCGATTTTCCCGATTCAGGATTACAGCCTGAGCAATTCGAAAACTTAAAAGACTTTAGAGCATTTGACGATTTATATACTGCACCTGCACATGGCTTTGCCGATGCCAATGACTATTACTCAAAGAATAGCGCCAAGCAATTTTTGAAAAACATTCATATTCCCACGCTGATTATCAATGCTAAAAACGATACGTTTCTGTCTGAAAGTTGCTATCCTGAACCCGAAGAACTTTCTGAAAAGATTACCTATTTAGCGCCAATTTATGGCGGCCATGTTGGTTTTGCCAGCAACATTTGGATGAATCAACCTTTTTGGTCTGAGCAATGCAGCGCCAAATTTTTAACCAAAACTTTAGGTTCTTGACAAGTTGAGTTTAAAACATTCGATTCAACTTTATTTTATTTGACAAATAAACCTGACCTTCCCAACGTGAAATTTAAAGAACTAGGCCTTAACGACTCGCTGATTGATGCAATCGGTTACATGGGATTTGAAAACGCCACTCCCATTCAAGAAAAAGCAATTCCAATTATTCTAAATAAAAAAGACTTGGTGGCTTGTGCCCAAACGGGAACAGGAAAAACCGCGGCTTTTATACTTCCAATCATTCATAACTTGAGCCTTGCGGGCGATTCGAAGGGAATAAACACAGTAGTGATTGTTCCAACGCGCGAGCTTGCAATACAAATTGACCAGCAAATTCATGGATTCACCTATTTCAGCTCGGTTGAGTCGGTGGCTATTTATGGTGGTGGCGATGGTGATGATTGGGAATCGCAGAAAAAAGCGCTCACTTCGGGCGTTGACATTGTGGTTACA
>CAZWXC010000017.1:0-14175 GCA_964637935.1 uncultured Flavobacteriales bacterium
AAGGTAAACCGTTGGGTTATTTGTAATTACTATTGGTGCAAGTGTGTCGAGCACTGTTACGATTGCTGTTGCAGAGTTGCTCACACCGCTTCCAGAAACCATGGTAAGTGTTACCACATTATCACCAGAATCTGCACATGTAAATGTGTTTGGCGTTACTGTAAATGATCCAACGCTGCAGCTGTTTGCAGAACCACCATCTACTGTTGCAGTGGTTATCGAAACTTGACCGTTGGCATCAAGGTAAACAGTGTCATTTTGAGCAACCACACTTGGCACCAATGTGTCAAGCACCATTACAGTTGCGGTTGCTGAGTTCACATTTCCGCTCACGTCAGTTATTGTAAGTGTCACAGTATTACTTCCTGTATCAGCACAGCTGAAATTGTCAGGGCTTACACTGTAATTTGCAATTGCGCAATTGTCTGTACTTCCGTTGTTTACATCTGCCGGCACAATTCCTATCGTACCGCTACCAGCTAGATAAACCGTAATGTTTTGAGTTACTACGCTTGGCGCGATGGTATCTAAAACAGTCACTGTAGCTGTTGTAGAATTCACGTTTCCACTCACATCAGTTGCGGTAAGTGTTACTGTATTTGAATTGCTATCTGTACATGTAAAAGTGTTTGGCGAAACACTCATTGAAGCAATCGCGCAGTTGTCTGTTGAGTTATTGTCAACGTCAGCTGCAACAATGCTCGCAGCGCCATTTACATCTAAATAAACCGAGATGTTTTGAGTAATCACGCTTGGCGCGAAAGTGTCAAGAACAGTAATTATAGCATTGGTTGAGCTTGCGTTTCCACTCACATCAGTTACAGTAAGAGTTACCGAGTTCGCATTGCTGTCAGCGCAGGTAAATGTGTTTGGAGAAACCGACATCGAAGCAATTGCACAATTGTCCGAACTTCCATTATCAACATCAGCAGGCACAATGCTTGCCGCACCAGTTATATCTAAATAAATAGTGATGTTTTGAGCAATAGCACTTGGAGAAATGGTATCTAAAACAGTTACCAAAGCTGGTGCTGTATTCACGTTTCCGCTCACATCTGTCACACTTAGTGTTACCGTATTTGCATTGCTGTCTGCGCACATAAATGTGTTTGGAGCAACACTGTAACTCGCAATGGCGCAGTTGTCTGTTGAGTTATTGTTAATATCAGCAGGCACAATGCTCGCAGCGCCATTTGCGTCTAAATAAACCGTGATGTTTTGTGTCATCACAATAGGAGCGTTGGTGTCTAGTACATTCACTGTTGCAGTTGCAGAATTCACGTTTCCGCTCACATCTGTTACAGTAAGCGTTACCGTGTTTGCATTGCTATCTCCACACGTAAATGTGTTTGGAGAAACACTCATAGAAGCAATTGTGCAGTTATCGCTTGAGTTGTTGTCTACATCAGCAGGAACAATGCTTGCGGTGCCATTTGCATCTAAATAAACTGTAATATTTTGAGTCAAAACAGTAGGTGCAAGTGTGTCTAACACAGTTACAGTTGCTATTTCAGAATTCACGTTTCCGCTCACATCTGTTGCATAAAGCGTTACCGTATTTGCATTGCTATCAGTACAAACAAATGTGTTTGGAACAACGCTGTAGCTCGCAATAGCGCAGTTGTCAAAACTTCCATTATCTACATCAGCAGGAACAATGTTTGCAGCACCATTTGCATCTAAATAAACGGTAATGTTTTGAGTTGCAACGCTTGGCGCGAACGTGTCTAGCACAGTAACAATTGCCGTTGCTGTATTCACATTTCCACTCACATCGGTCACAGTAAGTGTTACTGTATTTGCATTGCTGTCTGCACATGTAAATGTGTTTGGCGAAACACTCATTGATGCTATAGCACAATTGTCAAAACTTCCATTGTTTACGTCTGCTGCCACAATATTTGCATTGCCGTTTGCATCAAGATAAACCGTTATGTTTTGAGTAAGCACAGAAGGAGCAAGCGTGTCTATCACAGTTACAATTGCGGTAGCCGAGTTGCTCACACCACTAGTAGAAGTAAGCGTAAGTGTTACTAAATGATCCCCAGAATCTGCACATGTAAATGTGTTAGGTGTTACGCTAAATACTCCAGCGCCACAGCTGTTTGACGAACCGCCATCTACGGTAGCAGGAGTAATAGATACCTGACCATTTACATCCAGGTAAATTGAAGCATTTTGTGCAACCACGTTTGGCACAAGTGTGTCAAGCACAATTACATTGGCCACAGCTGAATTTACATTTCCACTTACGTCAGTTACAGTAAGTGTAACGGTGTTGCTTCCAGTGTCAGCACAAGTAAACGAGTTTGGCCAAACATGATAACTAGCAATAGCGCAGTTATCTGTTGATCCATTGTCTACATCCGCTGGTACGATGCTCGCAGTTCCAAAGCCAGTTAAGTAAACGGTTATGTTTTGGGTTGCTACCGTTGGAGCAATATTGTCCACAATATTTACTGTTGCTGTATTGGTAGCAGTATTTCCACTCACATCAGTTACTAAAAGTGTCACCGTATTTGTGTTGCTATCAGCGCATGTAAAGGTGTTTGGTGATACGCTCATTGATGCAATAGCGCAGTTATCAGTAGAACCATTATTCACATCAGTTGCCACAATACTCGCGTTTCCATTAGCGTCTAGGTTCACCGTTATATTCTGTGTTACTACGCTTGGCGCGAATGTGTCTAGCACAGTTACTGTCGCATTTGTTGAGCTTGAGTTACCACTCACGTCTGTTACTGTAAGTGTTACCGTATTCGCATTGCTATCAGCACATATAAATGTGTTTGGATTAACACTATAACTGGCAATAGCGCAGTTGTCGTTTGAGTTGTTGTCAACATCAGCAGGTACAATGCTTGCAGCACCATTCACATCTAAATAAACTGTGATGTTTTGAGCGGCAGCGACTGGTGAAATCGTATCAAGCACAGTTACTGTAGCTGTTGAAGTTGCTGTGTTTCCGTTTACATCGTTTACTGTAAGTGTAACCGTGTTCGAGTTAAGTTCAGCGCACGTAAATGCGTTTGGAGCAACGCTCATTGAGGCTATCGCGCAGT
Source organism: uncultured Flavobacteriales bacterium (assembly GCA_964637935.1). Classification (GTDB taxonomy): domain Bacteria; phylum Bacteroidota; class Bacteroidia; order Flavobacteriales_G; family Salibacteraceae; genus SHAN690. The sequence continues at coordinate 3,063 of CAZWXC010000017.1, forward strand.
TATCGGTACTTCCATTGTTCACATCAGCTGCAGCAATACTTGTGTTGCCACTTGCATCCAAATAAATCGTAATGTTTTGTGTAATTACGCTTGGCGCGAACGTGTCCAAAACAGTCACCGTAGCAGTTCCAGTATTCACGTTCCCGCTACCATCAGTCGCAGTCAATGTTACTGTGTTTGCACCTATGTTCGCACAGGTAAATGCACTCGTAGAAACCGATAGAGAAGCAATAGAGCAGTTGTCTGTGCTTCCATTGTTTACATCTTCAGCAGTTATACTTGTGTTTCCTGTAGCATCAAGATATACAGTGATATTTTGAGCGGTAGCAACTGGCGAGATTGTATCAAGAACAGTTACTGTAGCTGTTGAAGTTGCTGTGTTTCCGCTGCTATCAATAACAGTAAGTGTTGCCGTATTTACACCAAGGTTAGCACACGTAAATGCATTTGGAAAAACCGACATACTTGCAATGGCACAGTTGTCAGTGCTTCCATTATTTACATCGGCAGCACTAATGCTCGTGTTACCATTTCCATCTAAATAAACGGTGATGTTTTGTGTGGCTACGCTTGGCGCGAAAGTGTCGAGAACAGTAACCGTTGCAGTTGTAGTGTTTACATTTCCACTCACATCTGTTACCGTAAGTGTCACCGTATTTGCATTGCTGTCAACACATGTAAATGTGTTTGGTACAACACTCATTGATGCAATAGCACAATTGTCTGTACTTCCATTGTCTACATCGGCAGCTACTATGCTAGCAGCGCCATTTGCATCAAGGTAAACCGTGATGTTTTGAGCCATTGCAATTGGACTAATAGTATCTAGCACAATGACCGTAGCCAATGTTGTTGAGCTGTTTCCACTCACATCCGTCACAGAAAGTGTTACGGTATTTGCATTGCTATCAGCACATGTGAAGGCGGAAGGAGCAACGTCATAGCTAGCAATCGCACAATTATCGGTCGAGGCATTATTAAGATCAGCACCCGTAATGCTTGCAGTGCCATTTGAATCTAAATACACCGTAATGTTTTGAGCAACGGCAACAGGCGAAATGGTATCGAGTACAGTAACCGTTGCGGTTGCAGCATTCACGTTTCCGCTAACGTCTGTTACACTAAGTGTTACCGTGTTTGTATTGCTATCTGCACACGTAAATGTATTTGGAGCAACACTCATAGAAGCAATAGCACAGTTATCTGAGCTACCATTGTTCACATCGGCAGCTCCAATGTTTACAGTACCATTTGCATCTAAATACACCGTAATATTTTGAGTCAATACAGTAGGTGCAATGTTGTCTACAACAGTAACTGTGGCAGTTGCTGAGCTCACATTGCCACTCACATCAGTTACTGTGAGCGTAACCATATTTGCATTGCTGTCAACACATGTAAATGTGTTTGGCGATACGCTCATCGTGGCTATTGCACAGTTGTCTGAGCTTCCATTATTTACATCGGCCGCAGCAATACTTGCATTACCATTTGCATCAAGATTTACTGTAATGTTTTGAGTTATTACGCTTGGCGCGAAAGTGTCAAGAACAATGACGGTAGCTGTTGCGCTGTTTGTATTTCCACTTGCATCTGTTACTGTTAGTGTAACAGTATTTGTGTTGCTGTCAGCACAACTGAATGCACTTGGAGTCGCGGTCATGGTGTTTATAGAACAATTGTCTGAACTTCCATTGTCAATGTCAGTAGCAGTGATGTTCGCATTACCATTTGCATCAAGATACACCGTAATATTTTGAGTAACTACGCTTGGTGCAATAGTGTCAAGGACAGTAACTGTAGCCGTTGCAGTTGCAGTGTTTCCGCTCACATCTGTTACGGTAAGCGTAACCGTGTTTGCGTTTAGTTCACTACAGGTAAATGTGTTTGGATAAACCGACATGCTTGCAATTGCACAGTTGTCAGTAGAACCGTTATTTACATCAGTTGCACTTATACTGGTGTTTCCACTACCATCCAGGTAAACTGTTAAGATTTGGGTAATTACGCTTGGCGCGAAAGTGTCTAAAACCGTAACCACCGCAGTTGCAGTGTTTGTGTTGCCGCTGCCATCGGTAGCAGTAAGTGTTACTGTGTTTGCGCCAATGTTTGCACACGTAAATGCGCTTGCAGAAACTGATAAGCTGGCAATAGCGCAGTTGTCAGTAGAACCGTTATTTACATCAGCCGCAGCAATGCTTGTGTTGCCACTTGCATCTAAATAAACCATAATATTTTGAGCTGAAGCAATGGGTGAAATAGTATCAATAACTGTTACCGTTGCTGCTGAAGTAGCAGTGTTTCCGCTGCTATCAGTAACTGTAAGTGTTGCCGTATTTCCGCCAAGGTTAGCACATGTGAATGTGCTTGGCAATACTGACATACTTGCAATAGCGCAATTGTCTGTACTTCCATTGTTAACATCAGATGCAGCAATGCTTGCATTGCCACTTGCATCTAAATAGACGGTGATGTTTTGAGCAGATGAAACAGGCGAAATGGTGTCGATAACTGTTACCGTAGCGCTTGCAGTACTCGAGTTTCCTGATGAATCAGTAGCAGTTAAAACCACGTTGTTTGTACCTAAATCCGAACAAGCAAAAGAGCTGATATTTAAACTATAGCTCGCAATACCACAGTTGTCTGTACTTCCATTATTAATATCAGCAGCCACAATGCTCGTGTTGCCGCTTGCATCTAAATAAACGGTAATGTTTTGTGTGTTTACGCTTGGCGCGAACGTGTCTAAAACGGTAACTACCGCAGTTGCAGTATTTGTGTTGCCGCTGCCATCGGTAGCAGTAAGTGTTACTGTATTTGCGCCAATGTTTGCACACGTAAATGCGCTTGAAGAAAGCAACAAACTAGCAATAGAGCAGTTATCTGTACTTCCATTATTTACATCGGCTGCAGCAATACTTGTATTGCCACTCGCATCTAAATAAACGCTAATGTTTTGTGCAATTACGGTAGGAGAGATCGTGTCTAAAACTGTTACCGTAGCATTTGCATTACTCGAATTTCCAGATGAATCAGCAACGGTTAAAATCACGTTGTTCGCGCCTAAATCTGCACAAGTAAATGAGCTATTATCTAAACTGTAGCTTGCAATAGCACAGTTGTCTGTACTTCCATTATTTACGTCAGCTGGCACGATGCTTATGTTTCCACTCGCATCTAAATAGACTGTGATGTTTTGTGAAGTTGCGCTTGGCGCGAAAGTGTCTAGTACAATCACATTAGCAATTGCAGAGTCAACGCTATTTGTTACGTTTCTGATGTAAAGCTTCACCGCAATAGTGTCGCCAGCACTAGCGCAATTAATAAGTGTATCAGAAATCCAAATGCTGTCTACACCACAAGCATCGGTTGAGCCATTGTTAATCATGGCAGCACTAAGGCTTGCAAGGCCATTGGTATTTAGGTAAACAACCGTATCGTGAACACTAGCTGTAGGTTGTGTGCTGTAAAGCGAAACGCTAACCGTGTCAACGCAACTAGAAATGCCATTTGAAACAGTAACCGTATAAGTTGTGTTTGATGTAGGTGAAACGTTAATAAATTCTGTTGTATCTCCCGTAGACCAAGTAAAAGAATAATGCTCTGTTGGCACTGCTGGTGCGCTTACTCCGGCTCTTACCCAAATTTGATGAACAGTGCTGTTGCTGAAATTATTAGGATAATCATCCACTTCCCATCTTGTGCCTAAACCTCTGATGCCCCAATGGTAGGTGCCGTGAAGATAGAATGGAAAATTTGTCATTGACATATCACCTTCGTTAGAGTAGTATGTATTTGCTGTAGAAGGTAAAAGGGCGGTATGACCATTAAGTAAGGTATAGTTGGCACTATTATTTAATCCTGAAATAGCACCTGTTCCAGAGCCAAAATAGCTGAGCATGCTACTTGAATTGGACTTGAAATGCATTACTCTGCTGTGCCCAGATGTGATCCCATAAAAGCGCACTTCTTCTGGGTTCAAAGCATTGAACAGCGCATTATTAATGTGGCCCCAACTGCTAGAGTTTGATGACTCATCATTGCCTAAAGTTTCAGAATTTAATAGCGGAGTTTTATTAGAAAGTATGTTCAGGGCAGGGTTTGTTCCGCCTAAGTGCACATAGTTTAATGCGAGAATCCAACCGCCACCGTCAACATCAGAATCTACCTGAATCTGAAAAGTATCTGTGCTTGTTGCATACCAATATACACCCGATGGCACATTGTATATCTGATTTGGGTTGGTAAACGGATGACGAGCAGTGTAGCCAAGATTAAATGCAGTGCTAGCCAGCTCTAGTGATGCGCCAATACAGATAGTAGTGTCTGGAACGGTTAGATTAGCGTTTATTGCACTTACTACCAATGAGTCTTGAGCAGAGCAGCCGTTAGCGTCTGATACTGTTAGATTATAAGTTCCCGAAGCATCGGCATAAAATGACTGCATGGTGTTTCCATTGCTCCAAGTATAATTTGCCCAGCCTGTTCCAGCATCAATCAAAACAGAATCTACACTACAAGCTACAATGCTGTCTTGTGCAAAGTTGAAAGTTGGATTATTTGCGTTAATGGTTACAGAGTCAATACAAAAACTAATACCATCAGTAATGGTTACGTAAATAGTAGTGTTTGCTGTAGGACTAAACTGAACACTAGTAGCTGTGCTTCCTGTGCTCCAGTCATACTGATAATTCTGTATTTGATTTGGTTGAGTTTCAAAAGCGGCTCCGTTTACACTGTAAGATGTGCTTGTAGTTGCGTTCTTGGTAGTGTTGCCGCTTTCTTCGTTAAACGAAAAACTACCTACTAAGCCCGTAGCGCTGTTGATGGTTTTGTTCATGTTCAATGAAATTTCACTTGCAGTTCTTGCAGTGTTCCAAATTCTAACTTCGTCTATCGAACCATTCATAAATCCAGACGAAATCAATGCATTATCTTGTCTGTATGCGCCTATTAAAAATTCATCTGCAGTAAGCGTGTTAGGAACGTTTCCGGTGGCTTCTAACACACCATCTAAATATAGCTTAGTGCTCGTTGATCCATCTTTTACAACAGCCACATGATGCCATTGATTGTCGTTTACAGAAGTTGTTGAACTTACTCCATTCCAACCCGTGCTTTGCGTATTCATCAAGAATTGCAATTTATCCTGATAAACTCTGAATTGAAGGTTTTGCACGTTTGTTGAAGCATTATTTCCACCAACAGTGCTGCACACTATGTTAGGATATTCTCCACTCAATGTGGTTCCATCTGCAGTTTTAACCCAAGCCTCAATAGTTATAGTTGATTGATTACCTCCGTGTAAGTTGGTAGGAATTTGAATGTAATCATTAGTGCCATTGAGCATTAATGAAGTTCCTGCTTCTTTTGCAATAAGCTCAATAGAATCGCCAACACAAAGTGTAGTATCGTTCGAAATTATACTTGAATTGACCACACTAACCACAATGCTGTCGGTTGCATCACAACCAATGCCGTTGCCTACTGTAACATAATATGTTCCTGATATGGTTATTGAGCTGGTTTGAGTATTGTTGCCATTACTCCATGTATAATTTGCGAATCCAATGCCTGCATCTACTAAGATAGAATCGTCACCACAAGCACTTATGGTGTCTTGAGCAAAGTTGAATGTTGAACTGGTTGTGCTTACCATCACTGAATCTGTACAGCTTGAAATGCCATCAGAAATAGTAAGAGTATAAGTGGTGTTGCTAGCTGGAGATACCTGAATAGTTGATGTAGTATCTCCATTTGACCAGAGGTAATTAAGGTTAGTTGAGTTTGATATGGAGGTAGTATTTGAGCTAAAACTGCTATTGCCATAAAAAACTGCATTTTGATTATCTACAAGGTTTTCTGTTGTGCTACCTGATCCTTCTTCAAAATTCCAATATCCTACAAGACCCGAAGTTGCAGGAGAAACCATAGATGAGTAGCTGCTAGCTATTTCACTTGCGGTTCGAGCAACACTCCAAACTCTTACTTCGTCAATGTTTCCATTAAAATAATAGTTGTGACCGCCTGAACCTCCGTAGGCTCCAATAATGGCACCTGATGTGTTGGTTGCAAGTGCACCGCTGCATGCAGTGCTGGCTGCTAATGAACCATCAACGTAAATCTTTTTAGTGGAACCATCATATGTAGCAGCAACATGATGCCAATTAGTAGCAGTAAAACCAATACTTGCTGAGTTTATATACCAATTGGTTGTGCCCGATCCACCAGAATGGTAGGTTCTGAAAACCAAGTTGGCTCCTTCAAAAAACAACGAATATTGTGTGTTTAATGGACCTTTTTCGAAAATGAACATATTCTGATTAAAATTTCCAGAATAAACCCAAGCCTCGATTGTTAGATTGGTGACATTGAACGCATTGTCAAAAGGAATCAAAGCATAATCTCCGTTACCATCCAAAGCCAATGAATAATCATTTGAACTAGAAAGTGAAGTTTCTAATGTTATCGTGTCGCCAACACAAATGGTGGTATCAGCACTAGATATATTGGTAGTAATTACACTAATCACAATACTGTCTTCCGCGCTACATCCATTGGCGTTGCTAACTGTTACGATATAAGTGCCAGAAGATCTTGCAGTGTTAGTTTGAGTGTTGTTTCCAGTACTCCAAGCATAGTTGGTCCAACCTGTGCCAGCATCTATCAAAATAGAATCGATACCACAAACACTCAATGTGTCTTGTGAAAAGCTGAATGCAGGAGCGTTTACGTTTACAGTAATCGAATCAATACAACTGGTGTAGCCATCGGTTATGGTAACGATGTAATCAGTAGTTACTGTTGGCTGAACCATGATGGTACTAGTAGTGTCGCCATTCGACCATAAATACTCAAAGTTTCCATTTGCAGTAGTGCTTGGAGTGCTGTAAGCAAGTGAACTTGAAAATCTATTTGCAATAGATTGCTCAACTAAATGAAGTTCTTCTATAGAAAGGGTATCATCAAAAATCACAAACTCCATAATGTCTGTATTTGATGTTTCACCCAAACCACTGCCGTAGCCATTCCACGACAAACCATTTGGTGCAGATGAGTTGCAGGCCGAAATGCCGCTTAATGCTGTTCCGTTCGAAAATATTTCGTGACTTGTGTTGGTTGGACTAACCGATGAGTGGATATAAAAATCACCAGCTACAGGACTTACGCCAGCAGAATATTGCCAGCAATTAAAGTGGAATCTATTTGCTTGACCTCCGTGGTATCCAAAAAGCCAATTGTTACTGTAACCGCCAAATATTCTACCAACTGAGTTCGTAGTTAATTCAGCAGCTCCAACTACAGTTAAAGGGTAGTTGAAAGTGTTACTAGCATATTTTAATGTTTGACTCGTTGTGAATCGAGCAACTGGCTTTCCGTTTTTGCCATTTAAAATGAGCGTGGGCTGTTGAGCAGTAGTAGCATTAGTCAAGTGTTTGTTGTTTCCACTTTGATCATAAATGGTTTGGATGTAAATAGTGCTTAAACCAGCCCAAGTCTTGATAGCATTGGTGTCTAGTTCACCATTTACAAATGCGAAATTTTGAGTTGCGTTATCAGAAGATCTTCTGAGTAAAACGGCATTTCCAGTATAAGTTGAGTTTAATTGTCTTAAACCTACTGCAATACTCAAGTTCGCATTTTGAGCAATTTGATCCATGGTTTTCTGGTTAGCAGCAAAACCAATTTCAATAGAATCGTTAATGCAAATAGTTGTATCACTTTGATCCGTGGTTGGATTTACAATACTCACTACAATGCTGTCTTCTACACTACAGCCGTTTGTATCTGTCACTGTAATCTTATAGTTATCTGATAATGTGAATGTGTCAACTTGTGAAGTGGCGCCTGTGCTCCAAGCATAAGTTGCCCAGCCCGTGCCTGCATCAATACCAAATTCACTACCTCCACACACACTTGCAGTATCTGTTGATAGACTAAAACTTGGATTATTAACATTTACTTGAACAGTGTCTACACAGCTTGTAATTCCATTGCTTACCGTAACTACATAAGTAGTGCTTGTGCTTGGAGATACGGTGAGTGTTTGGTTAGTATCGCCATTAGACCAAGTGTATGACAGTAAAAGCGTATCGCCTGCTAAGTATTCGGTAATAGCAGATGTGTATGCCGCTGGCGTTACAGAAGAAGGGAAAATTGCATTTGATTCAACTTTTATTCTTCCCAATCCGCCTGCACCTCCTTTACCTGATCCACCATTTGAGTTTCCTAAAGCGCCACCTGTTGCTATGAGTGAGCCTGTGCCTCCATATCTTGACGATAAAAAGATGGAGCCACCGGCTCCGCCACCGCCACCACCCATTCCGCTGCCGCTTCCGCCACCACCTGCACCACCATTGTTTCCTCTGGCATTAATGCTCCCAGTATTGTATAGTGAGTCAGCAGAAATGAAAATGATGCCACCACCATTTCCACCAAAACCAGGATAACCGCCATCTTCGTCAGCACCGCCTTCGCCACCAGCACCACCCATAATGAGTTGTGTTAGTTGTGCGTTTCCTGCTAGGTTACCTCGTGTTCCTCCGGCATGGCCACCTTGGGCTATACCATTATTTCCAAGTCCACCATAAGAACCACCAGCGCCACCGCCAGCATCTTGTCTACCCGTGCCACCGCCACCACCGTTCCCGTTGGCATTATTCCATGTTCCATTAGCTCCGCTTGAAGCAGCTCCCATATAGCCATATCCTAAAATACCTTCTCCTTGGCCGCCATTGCTATTTCTATAAGTAGCACTGTGAGCTATGCCTCGATAGCCTTTTCCTTGCGCGTTGATGGTTCCGTTGTTGATTACAACACCATTAGCTTTGAATGCTAAAACACCGCCTGTGCTGCCATTCCACGCGTTACAAGTTAGTGTAGAACCACTGTTGATGGTCACATTAGTGTAGTTTGGAACTCTTATAACTTGATGTTTAACATTGCTCGCATTCGTATAATTAGTGGCGAGGTTAGAATCTAATGTTAGTGTAGTTCCCGAAATACTTTCAATTCTGTTGAACTGATAATTACCTGCATTTGCTCCAGCCGAAGCTCCATCAATCATGGTGATCAGTAAGATTTCGTCACCCACATTTAAACCAGAAACTGAGCCTACTGTAATGTTACTTTGACCAGCTAGATTGGTTCCTGTTACTGCTGTTCTAACATTATCGGTGTATTGAGTGCCTGAAATTGTTACAGCGCCATCAGCTCCATTTCCTGTAGCAGGTGAATAAGTAGAGTAGGTGTAACCTATGATTGCAGTATCACCGATGCATATGGTTGTATCAGTGGTAAGAAATTCGGCACCAATTAAGCTTACTGTGGTTGAGTCTGTTAGGGTGCATCCACTGCCGTAGGTTACAGTAACAATATACTTTCCGGAAAGACTAGCAGTAATAGATTGTGAAGTTTCGGTGTTAGACCAAGTATAACTAGAAAATCCAGCGCCAGCATCGAGTGTAACACTTGAGCCACCGCAAGTTGAAATGGTATCATTTCCAAGATCAAGTGTTGCAAAACCGGGGTTGTTAATGGTTATAGATGTAGAATCAGTGCAGCCAGTTTGATCGGTAATGGTTACTGAATAAGTGCCCGCACTTAACCCAGTTATGATTGTAGATGTGCCGCCTGTGTTCCAAGCGTATGTGTAAGGTGATGTGCCGCCTGCAGCAGAAACTTCGGCTTGTCCATTATTATCTTCATTACAACTAAGCGTGGTGAATGAAGCAGAAGTATTACCTACCAAAATGTACAATTTACGGGTAGTGTAATCTCCTGCATTTGCTTGATAGGTCCAGTCTTTGTGTCCACTTGAACCGAGGTTGTTGCCGATACCTAAATCGTCCACACCAACTTCCGCAAAACGATTGTATCCGAACAGGGTTTGATTTGCACCGTAATTATGAACTTGGAATGAACCATAGCAGTTTGCGTTTCCATTATTTGTATCATCAAAATCATAGATAGTGCTACTACCTCCCAGCGAAGAGTTGGCTGGTGCAGTGTAACAATGATGCCACATTTCAATGTTTCCTGTAGTAATGTTTTGACCAGTGGTAATACCGGTCTTGTTTGAGTAAACATTCATGTTACCAACTGTAGTTTCCCAAGACACATTGTTTGTTTGTTGTCTTGGAATACCTAATTGGGGGAGATTTCCATTTGCAAAATCGTCCATCGACACCCAAATCCATTCATTGTCTAGTTGCAGGTAATAAGCAACACGGCTGTGGTTTGTACTAATAGCACCCGAATTGTCAATAGCATAAGTGATAGAGCTTGTCGTATAATCTGCGTTAGCCGGGATGTCAAGCTCATAAACAACGCCATAGTTAGCGGCCTCGTTTACATTAGAAACAATAGAGGTGGGTACTGCCGTTAGGCCAGCAGGGGTGCCACCGGTTATGGTTGCTTCCACTGCTGTTGGCTCCGTAATCGTGAAACTCGCAGTGTCTGCACAACATGAGTTATTGGTTATGGTAACAGAATAAGTACCAGGAGCTAAGTTTGATATAGTTTGAGTTGTATCTCCAGTACTCCAGAGGATTTCATTGTTACTACCAAATGATGCATACACACTTGCCGTGCCATCATTTGCACCATTGCAACTTGCGTTAGTGCTGTTTACAATAGCTTCATAAGGAATAGAGAAATTTTGATAAACTGTGTTTGATTGAGAGTAATTGTAAAAACCAAATCGTCCTGGTTCGAATGTTCCGTCAACATTAAAAATCAATGTTCCGTTAATGTATATTTTAATGTTAGTGGCGGTATATTTCACCGTAAAATCATACATGGTGTTATCTGCCCAACCACCAATGGATGTATTAGTAGCTAACACCGTAGCAATTGGGTCGGTTGCCGCCCAAAAGCTCTGTCCAATGGAAGAGGAGGTGCCATTGTATTTGATCAATCTGGCACCTGCATTAACAGTTCCCCCTAAAGACGCTTCGGTTTGTGCTGCTTGTTTCCAATCAAATAGAATAAAATCATAGTTGTTTGTTGCGGTATTTGTATTAGGTGAATTGTATCCCAGTACAAATCCAATCATGTCATCATCACCAGTAGTCATTACTCCAAATTGGCCTGAAATAGTCGTATTGAAAAA
>CAZWXC010000018.1:0-14154 GCA_964637935.1 uncultured Flavobacteriales bacterium
TAGGATCTTTTACACATTGTCCTGCAATTTGATGATTGGCTTCTAGCGCTATATCCGCTTCTATCCAATAATCGCAGATATTATTATTGTTTGGGTCTTGTTTGTGTCCATTAATTTTTAATACAATGCTCATAATATATTGGGTTTAAGGTTTTAACAAATTAAGAACAACCGAGCCGAATAAGCACCGAACTCGGTTGTTTTCAGAAAGATTATTTACTGGATGCATCAACTGCTTGAGGTGCTGGTTGCAGCATTTCTTGGTCATTTGCAGCATCTTTTGCTTGCACATTTACGCGTCCACTTTTCTTGTACAATGCAGAAGAACTTGACTTACCATAAACTTCTGGATGTAAGTAAGTGCCACGTTCGTCACCAGTTTTTTCCTGAACAGGTTCTATACGATTTTGCTGTGCGTAATTATCGTTTCTTACGCCAGTAACTTGCCAGCTCACTTTCACATTTGGCTGATTGGTTTGCACAACAAATGAGTTACCACTTATTTCTTCAGCTACTATGGCTTGCGCAAAAGTTCCAATAACAGTCAATTGATATCTGAAATCTTTGTTTGCAGTTTCAAAGTAATCTGGCAAAGTAACCGTTGCGAAACCGCTAGCATCTGTGCTGATGTTTCCATTATAAACATTCATCATTTCAGGACTCTCAACAAAGCTGTGCACCAAATACTTATTTTCTGGGTCAAGCGGATGGTCAATTTTAAATGTTCCACTTCCTTTTGACATGCTTCCGGTCACGTTTAAGTTACCAGCAATGGTCACATTACCCATAAAATAGCCAGCATAATTTGTAGTAGCACCTGATGCTTCAGAATACAATCCATAATTCACATCATCCGCGCCAGTCACCGTTGCGTAAACACCATAGTTTGTATCTGCATTTTGGGCATATCCATACACACCGTAATTTTTGTTAGCACCAGTGTTTGTTCCATAAGAGTAACCGCCTGTTCCGATATTTGTGTGGCCTGTTCCTATTGTTGTTCCGTCAACACCTGCGTTAAAACCACTGGCTCCGTTAGAATAGCCATAAACACCCGTTTGATTATTACCAGAGCCGCTCGATTGGCCGTAAACCGCATAATTAGTTGAAGTGCTATTGTTTGCAACGCCAGTTACGCCATAGTTGGTGCCCGAAATAGCACCAGTGCCGAAGAAAATTCCACCAAAATTAGAATTGGCGTTTGCGCTATTGGCCACACCTTCTACACCTCGGTTGCTTGCTGCACCGTATGAAGTAGCCATTGCAAATACTCCATGGTTGAAACTCCCATTTCCAAATCCTTCAAAGTAACCGCCTGTGTGATTTCCTGTTCCAGGAATAGTTTCACCCCATGTTACACCTGCTCTTCCGTATACGCCATTCTGAAGACTTGTATTTGTACTTGACGAAAGTCCGTATCCAGCCACTCCTTTGTTTTCTGAGTCAGTAAGAGATTCACCGAAAACAGCCCATCCACTTTGCGTACCAATAGCCATGGCGCTAATTCCGCGACCTTGGTTAGTGTCGGTAATTATTTCACCGCGCACTCCAACGTTTTCCCACTGGTTTGGCGAACTACCATAGCTTCGTCCTTGTATTGCGATAAGGTTGTCATTGGCCGCGATTCTTGCCGTTGGGTTTTGTTCATTCGCTCCAATTCGATCATTCACAATCACATCACCATTTGCTGCTAATAAAGCGATATTGCTTGAGGCGTTTACAGCATTTGCTAAAACGGCAACATTGGAACCAGAATTTGCGCCATCTGAAGTCACAAAAATTCCTCTATTTTGAATACCTGTGGTACCCGTTGTTTTAAAATTTCCTGACGAGTAAAAGGCAAAAGTTGAGTTCGTAGCATTTACCTGAAACTTATCAACGGTAACACCAGGTCCTCCAATAGACACGGTTCCTGTATCGCGATAAATATTTGCACCTGAAACTGTCCAAGGAGTTGTGCCTCCTGAGCCTGAAGCAGGCGATTGCCAGCTTATGTTTCCGGCTCCATCAGTAGTCATTACTTGCCCGTTTGAACCATCAGTAACAGGAAACATATAGTTTGCCGTGCTTAAGGTATCAATGATGGCGGTTCCGTTCACATCTAAACTTGCGCTAGGATTGTTGGTGTTGATTCCAACTCTATCATTCACTATTACATCTCCAGCAAGTGCATGAATTGCACGATTGGTATCAGCATTTGCCGCATTTACCACCAGACCAGTATTTGTTCCGCCAGTGTTTGTAGTAATTGCTCTACCATACAAGGCAATATCATCGCCTGTTCCTGCTGCTATACCATATACTGCCGCGTCATTATCGCTTACAGGACCAGTAACAAAACCAACCACACCTCTTTTGATGAAATTGCTATTTCCTGATACCGCACCATATACACCATAGTCTAGTGATGATGCATTGCCTGATGCGGTGCCTCGAACACCTATGTTTTCAGATTGACCACCGCTTACTTGTCCGTTTACACCATAATTGTTAGTAGCTGCTGAATCTGTTGATATCTGATAAACACCATAGTTACTGCTATTTCCTGTTGTAACAATAGTTGCACCTACGTTTGAGTAATTAAAGGTTTGTCCAACAGTTACGGTGGTTAAATTGCGAATAGAGTTTTCATTTGCGTCATTGTCAAAAGCCAATACTCCCGCAATACCAACGGTATCTGAACTTCCACTTTGGGGTAGAACTATCGAGTTTCCTCCAGAGATAGAAAGTGTGTCGCCAATTAAAGCAAGGGTTTGGGCATCTGTGCCTGTTCCATCTTGAATGGTACTTAAATCAACCGAATTGCCACCTGTTATGGAAAGTGACGTTCCGCTCAATCCTAGTGTTTGATTGTCTGTATTAGTTCCAGTAAATGGCGCTAGGTTAATCTGTGAAGCATTTGCATTGCCGGTAATAGTAAGTACAGAACCAGTTAAATTCAAATCTTGAATCTCGTTACTCGAGCTTGTGTCATTATCTGTAGCTATGTGGTTTGTAATGTTTGTGGTATTTACTGAAACACCATTTGCATTCGTGGCTATATCAGCACTATTTTGTGCAATATCATTGGCATTATTGCCAATTGCTGTTGTATTTGATGCAATGTTGGTTGCATTATTACTTATGGCAGAAGCATTTGTAGATACACCACTGGCATTGTTTGCTATATCTGCACTGTTTTGTGCAATATCATTCGTGTTAGTGGCTATAGCAGCCGTGTTTGATGCAATGCTGGTGGTGTTAGTACTTATTGCAGTTGCATTAGCCGTAATATCGCTTGCGTTGGTTGCAATATCGGTGCTGTTTTGTGCAATGGAGACTGCGTTTGCATTTATTGCAGTAGCAAAAGTTGCACTATCGGTGTCAAGCTCAGTATTTAGTGCGGCCACAGCAGCAGATTGATCATAAGCACTAAGCATTACCGAACCGCCATTGGTAAGTAGAAGCGAATCGTTCGATAAAGAAATATTTTGGATTTCATTTGTAGCAGAAAGATCGCCATCAGCCGAGTTGTGTGCAGCTATATCAGCACTGTTTGCAGCGATTGCTGTTGCGTTATTGCTTAAAGCTGAAACAAATTGAGCGCTGTCTGCACTATGTTGTGCTGCTAGCGAACTAAGGTTGCTGTTTACGTTGCTTATCGCAGTATTATTTGCAGCAATTCCTGCCGCAAAAGTGGCGCTATCTGCATCAAGCTCAGCGTTTACAGCTTGAAATTGATTATTAAGTGCGTTTGTCGTAGAATCAAGTTGCATTTGAATCATCATCATTTGTGACGATTGATCGTATGCACTGAGGTCAACATTTCCGCCCTGGGTTAAAAACAGCGTGTCGTTTGCCCACGAAATGCTTTGCAATTCGTTTGTTGAATCCGCATCCGCATCATCAACCTGATCGTTCATTACATTTTCGGCCATCAAAGCATATGGCACAGAAACCAATTCGGTCACACCAAACTGTGTGTAATTAGATCCTCCGTTAAGGTCTAAAGAGATTGCCATAAAATAAGGGCCGTCAGCCCAATCTATATCTTCAAAAAAGTCGGCTGAGTTGCCCGAGCCAAGTTTTAGATTTACCAAACCAAAGTCGTTTGTATTGGCGGTGTGGGTTTCTGAATATACTGCAACACCTGTTGTGCTGCCTTGTAAAATCGAGATTTCGATGCCTACAGGTGCAGATGCAATTACTTCGCCTGCGGCATTTCTTATTACTGCTTGGTAGTTTACCAACTGTGGAGTTTGAGCTAATGCAACTCCACCCAAGCCGAGGCACAAAGCTGCCACGGCAATGGCATTTTTAAGTCGTAAGTTCATGAGATAAGAGGGTTAGATTAGTGAGATTTAATAATTCGATAAGCGTTTACCTCGTCATTGTTTTTTTTGCTCTTCACTTGAAGAAAATAGGTTCCTGCGGCCATCGAGTTTAGCTTAAGCTGAACTAGGTTGCTAGCCGTTTGCGAAGTAGGTATCTGCACCAAACTTCCGTTTACATCAAAAAGCTGTAATTCATAATCTTGAGCGTCAAGCCCTTCAAATTGAACGTTTGCAGTTTCTGAGGTTGGATTCGGAAAAATCTTGACAGAGATTTCCTTTAGGTTTTCATAAATGCCTACCACGGTAAGTTTAGATTGATGAAATCCTTGAGTGAGTGTGTTTGAAGCATCGCCAATGGTTTCTATCACGGGTTCACCTAAAGTGAAACTCACTTGACCTTGACTATTTTCAAATTGCCCACCTGAGGCAGCTGTTACAGACTGCGAAAATCCAGTAGAACAGCAAATCATTCCTAAAACCGAAGCAAACACTACTTTTTTAAACATAGGTAATTAGTTGGATGTGAATTAATTGGTTCTAATACGGTGTAAAGGTGAGCCTTACCCAAGCCAAAGACAATAGTGGTTTTCAGCTAATTTGAAGAGAAGATTGGTAAAAAGTAGCCCGTGCGTTTTGAGTGGAGAGAAAAGATGGAATAGTTGAAGAGTTGAATGCGTGTTCACAGCTCTTGTGATGAATATATGACACTAGCTCTGAGCTTGTGAAGCGCGAGCAATGATCACGGAGCGGGTTTTGTAAAACAGAGACGAGCTGACTTTTATTTAGCAGCACTCAGTTTTCAGTGGGCAGTTTGTTTCGAAACAGTAATCTTTCTATTTAAACAAGAGAGAAGAGTAGAATCTGCTTTCAAAAAAAGCGCGTAGTCTTAATACTTAATACCAAATACTTCGTACTCACTACTAGCCTACATTCCTATTTCTACCCCAGCGAAATCACTTTTAATACCATCTAGTATGGCGAAAAGTTCTTGAGGGTCGTCAATAGTTACCAGTCTTGTGCGGGTTTCTTTAAAGTGTGGAATGCCTTTAAAATAGTTGGTGTAATGCCTGCGGGTTTCAACTACACCCAATTTTTCGCCTTTCCATTTTATAGCGCGTTCTAGGTGTTCTTTTGCCAAAGCCGCTCTTTCTTCTATAGTAGGCAAATCCTTTATTTGGCCCGTTTTCATGAAATGCTTGATCTCATTAAAAACCCAAGGATAACCAATAGCCGCGCGGCCAATCATTACACCATCTACACCATAGCGCTCGCGCATTTCAAGTGCTTTTTGCGGTGTGTTTATGTCTCCATTGCCAAACACAGGAATGTGCATGCGCTGGTTGTTTTTTACTTCGCCAATCAAAGACCAGTCGGCTTCGCCCTTATACATCTGCACGCGTGTGCGACCGTGTATTGAAATGGCTTGTACACCAATGTCTTGCAAGCGCTCGGCTACGTCAACGATATATTTTGTGCTGTCGTCCCAGCCAAGTCGGGTTTTTACAGTAACGGGTAAGTGTGTGCTTTCAATGACTGCTTTTGTCAAGCGAATCATCTTAGGAATATCACGCAAAATGCCCGCGCCAGCATCTTTACAAACCACCTTTTTTACCGGACAACCATAGTTTATGTCTATCACATCTGGATTGGTGCGCGTTACTATTTCGGTACTTTCGCGCATTGCGTCTTCGTCTCCTCCAAAAATCTGAATACCAACAGGACGTTCATCCTCATAAATATCAAGTTTTTGAATGCTTTTGGCGGCATCGCGTATGAGCCCTTCAGAGCTAATAAATTCTGTGTACATCATATCAGCTCCGTGCTTTTTGCACAGTGCGCGAAACGGAGGATCACTTACATCCTCCATTGGTGCTAAGAGCAATGGAAATTCCCCGAGTTCTATGTTGGCTATCTTCACCATTTTTGCGATTGCAAAGGTAAAGCCTGCGTTTCAAATCAATTTAAAAAAAGCTATGCGTAAAGAACTCGCTGCACTTCATCCTGTACTTCAGTTTTTACTCTTCTTTTTGGCTGGCGTCCTTGCGATGAGCATACTAATGATGCTCATTATTGCCGTTTATATTTTAACCTCAGGTAATTTGACTGATTTGACAAAAATTGGTGGTGATGTAAACGCTTTGATGACAGTTAATATGCTTAAAGCATTGCAAATTGCTCAGTCAATTGGTTTGTTTATGGTGCCCTACTTTATTTATAAGTGGGTAAATCGTGATTCATTGGCTTACGGCTTAAAGCCCACTAGCAACACAGGCGTGTTAGCCTTGATTTTCGGCTTGACCATGTTTGCTGCATATCCTTTTATCAATGTGCTAGCGGTGTGGAATTCGGGTTTGCATTTGCCCGAAGCTTTTGCTGAAATGGAAGCTTGGATGCGAACAACAGAAACAGAAGCTGAAGTTTTGATCACTCAGTTTTTGGTGATGGAAGGTCCAATGGATTTGATCATAAACCTTCTTGTTATCGCGGTATTCCCAGCCATTAGTGAAGAGTTGTTTTTCCGTGGTTTTTTGCAAAACACGTTGTTGAAAATGGGTCGGAATCACCATGCTGCCATTTGGGTTACGGCCTTCATCTTTTCAGCCATTCACATGCAGTTTTTGGGTTTCTTTCCTAGACTAATTTTGGGTGCAGTGCTCGGTTACTCAGCCATGTATAGCCGTTCGTTGATTGTTCCGATTATCGGCCATTTTGTAAATAATGGTTTAGCGGTTGTGCTTACCTATTTCATTGGCTTAGAAATGATGGAAACACCCGAAGGTTTAGGTGCTTTGTCAAGTTCAGAACTGGCAATGGGCGTGGCAAGCGCAATAGCGCTTGGTTTGGGTATGTGGGTGATGAGGAAGAGGGCGATTACTACTTCCTTTTCTTAATCTTCTTCGTAAGTCGGCCCGATATCATCGTACCTGTGAAGCAACATGGTGTCGTTAAGCTCTAAGTACCATCTGCGATCAAGAGTATTGTAATCTGGCTTTTTAGTGATGATAAACTTCTTTGTGCTAATATAGAGTTCGTTGCCGTTTTTGATTTTGAATTTTCCTTTTTTCTTGATGGTTTTTATTAAGTTATCAGAACCGGGTTCGTATAGTTCCTGCTTATAATCTGCGTCTCCATCATCTGTAACTTCAATATATGCTGAGTATCGGTAATAATTCGCCTGCCAAAACCCGACATATTCTTCATTGTTTGTGGCGTAGTTGGTTTTGTCGCAAGAGTTGAATGCTGCTATAGCGCAAAACGCAAATAGGGTGGTTTTGAGTACTTTATTCATGGGTGTATTGGTTCAAGGATATGTAATTTTCCAGTTTTGTGATTCAAGTTCCTCAATTGTCAGATCATATCGTTTCAGGATATTGTAATTTTCTTGAATTTCCTCCCATTGATAATTGTCAATTGTATCCTGTGAAAAAACATAGACCATTATTGTTGAGTTTGAGTTCATCTCAGAAATATGATCTGCCCATCGCCTTACTGATGATGCTGTAGGAATTTTCATTGATCTATTTGCCCCGAGTGTATCGACATAATCAATTCTTTCACGGTCTTGTATAGTAGTGTCGGGAAATGTGTATTGAAATGTGACCATTACTACCGTCCTGGAGTTATTTTCAAATTCTAAGAATCTGGGATTATCGAGCAATTTTTTACATCCAACAGTGCATAATAAAACTGTAAAAATTATAATATTTAGTAGTGTTTTCATTTTCCTCGATTTATGTTTAACGAAACTACAACAGCGGCACCAGTAGGTCCCAGACCAATTAATGTGAATTCCCACCACTTAGCATTTATTGGTTCATAATCTTCAGGGTAGCTTTCCTCGAAAATCGGATCCAAACCATTGTTACTTAAAAAATATTCATCTGATCTAAATTCGGCATCGTTCTCCGTCCAGTCTGCTCCAGCAGCACTTGGAATCCCATATTTTATTAAATATAGTGGGCCATTCCTCTGGCTTTGTCTATAATGTCCATATTCATGACGGAGCAGCCAAGCTCCTCGTGAAACGCCCGTTCCCCTAAAATTGCCAGATTCATTAGGGTCACTAGAAATTCCTTCACCCTGAATGTAATTACCAAATGTTACGCCAGAGGCCATGTCAAAATCCCACAAAAGGTCGTTGACATCAACAATGGTTGCGCCACCAAAATATTCAACGCTGTTAACCCTGCCATAAATCGTATTTGCGGATTGATTGTGAAACCAGCCTATTACCGTTTGCGGAGCTTGCCAAGTAAAACGTGACATCAGTTCCCAAGAGCGTCCCCAAAAATTACGGTTATTGTCAGTGACAAACAGCCCTCGCCAAATCCTAGCATCCATACCTGCGCGGTGGTTGGCCTCGTTCCAGCCGGCATTCAACCTTCCGTTACTCGTACTAAAGAACCCATCAATGAACCCTACAAGCCAAGAGTCAACCACTACAAACTCCCCACTGGGATCAGTATATTTCAATGGATTGTTATACGCATATGCATATCTATTGAAGGCTTGCGTACTATATGGATTTTGCACATGATTGTCTGGCGAAAACATGGTGCCCAGCAGAGGGTCATACAGTCTTCCATTCATGTGTATAATGCCTACTTCATCAAAATGTTCGTGGCCTGTAAATCCTCGAATTAACCAATCAGGTGTAGATGCTATGTTAACATATGACCAATCATTTACGTTACGTTTTCTGCCCCACGCATCAAAGTTTTGTTCTGCCACAATAGCTCCACTGCCGTCTGTTACTGTAAGCCAACTACCTATATGGTCTTTGTATACATAAAGCAATTCAGGCTCTTCGAAGGTGCCGCCTTCCACACTCTCGGCTATGCGCACAATTCCCATAGTGTTTCCTGCTAACGGTATGTAATGTAAATGATGGATGGTTCCGTTTTTCTTTACTACTTCGTAGCCCATTTCGTGTACATAATGACGGAGCTCTGTTACTAAGCCCGATGACGCATCTTTTATTTTAGACTGCATGCGCATTTTTTCTGGACCATATACAAACTCGATTTCTGTATTATCTTCTGTAATCAGTTCGGGTTCGTTGAAGGAGTTAAAAGTAACGGTTTGGGTTGGTAGCGGAATATTTGAAGCATCGTTTTTAACCTTTCTTACTTGATGCTGTCCATAGTACTCGTATTCTGTACCTGCATCATGTTTAGATAGATAATCTCCGTAGTTATTTAAAGGAGCATTTAACGCTGGAGATCCAACTCCATAGGAAGTAACTTGAGATCCAACCAGTCTTTGTAAATTATCATAATTGAATGATTCTGTTAACCCACCTGAAGAGATATTGTCAAATCTTGAATCTAAGTTTGATGTACTAACATCCCAGTTTAATTGTAAATATTGAATTCCAGGCGTGTCATATATTTCGGGCATGCCATATTCATTGTATTGTATGGATGAGGTAGCATTATTTCCTAGCGTAAAATTATCGAATTGTCCTAGATTATTTGCGGAAGAAGCCGCCATTAATGGAGTCAATGTTCCGCTTCCATCGTCATAAGAAGTGATAAACTCGTAACCATACGTATTATACTGATGTTGAATCCCAAAACCCGTTGAATATTCTTCATATTGTAATCGGCCATGATTATTATAGTAATATGTTTTTGAAATTGGAAAGCCCATCAGGCTTTCTTCATACATCAACCGATCAAAGGAATCGTAATCATAATTCTTTTGAATACCATTAAACCCGGTTATTGTCTTCAATTTGTTTAGCCCATTTCCACTTGTCACATAGGAGTATGTGGTTGTACCCTCAGGGCCACTTTGTGTGCTTATTCGTCCTAATACATCAAACACATTTGTTTGTGTGTTATTGGCTGGGTCAGTTTGCTTGTAAAGTCTACCTAAAGCGTCATATTCATATTTTGTAATTCCAGTACCATTAGGTTGAAGTGTTTTTTGACGACCATAGTCATCAAAAGAAGAATTAGATAGATTAATAGTTCCGTCATTTACAATTAAGTTGTTGCCCCAACTGTCATATGTAAAACTTAAAGTACCACCATCGTCATGGCTCTGAATCACTTTACCCGTCATATCCGTCATTTTCCAATTTGTGCCAAGTGGGGAGGTGACAGTGACAGTTTGATAAAGTGGTGTTTGGGTATTGCCGAGTGTGTTGTCATAACTATAGCTGATGCTATTGACAGTATTTCCATAAATATCTGTACCGACTCTGAAATTTAAATTAGGATCATAAGCATGTAATGTAATAACTGCTTGTGTGCTATTGTTAGGATCAAAAGTAGAGGTACTAGATCTTAAACCACCAAAGGGATAGTATGTGGTTATTTTAGAAAGTTGCTGTCCATTGAAACCAATAGTTTGTGTGTTTAATTCTCTTCCAAGTAAATCATATTGGACTACTATTGGGGCAGAACCAGGGGTAGTTTTGGTAGTGTGATACCAAGAATTTTGAACTGCTGTTGGGTTAGTTCCCGAACCAGATTGTAAATCCCAAGAATAGTCAATTGCTGTTGTAAGCCCAATATGATTGGTGTGGGTTGTTAACCGGTAAAATTCATCATATGTGTTTGATGATGTTAACCCAGAAACGGTTATTTCACTCAATAGCTTGCCACTAAACTCATCATAGCTTGTGTATGAACTTTGGTTCAATGCATTTATCTTCTCAATAACAAACCTTCCTTTAGAATCGTAATTTACTTTATTGGTAGTGGTTAATATTCCATATGCAGTAGTAACAAAGGTTCGGGCTTGACCAAAGGTATTATAGTTTGAAAGTTTGGTAGAGACTGCTTTGGGTTTTCCATACCATTCTATGGTTTCTTGCAGTCGATGGCCGTTGTTTACAAAAATATTTCTTGTTGTTTTAGAGACAGTTGGCTGACTTGATCTAGTGTTTTGTTCTGTTTGTTCGATTAACTTCCCAGGATTGCAAAACCCATGAAATGATTGGAACTTAAATTTGTTCGATTTCACTTCTTGCGCATTCCAAAAACTCCCATTAATAGGTGCACCAATGTATTGATCAATGGATTGGGGGTTTCCAAAATTATCATAGTCATAAAACTCTTGGGTGGACTTTGATTGATTAATATGGTCTTTTTCTACTATGCTGTTTAGCTGATACCAGTATCGATTATTTGAGATTGAATTGTAATTCCCATAAGTGTAAGTATTGTTGATATCTTGAGAGTTGAGCTTGATAATGCTAGCTGCAGCTTTCAGTAAACCAATGTTTTGTTCAAGTTCATTGATTTGCTCACTTATAATTCCTGTATTAAAACTTAAGTTTTTACTCGTTATCTTTTTAAAACCTAGAAGACCTCTACCAAGTCTGTGAAAGGTGCAATCTTCGTATTTATATTCTATCACTATGTCATCAGAGGACGTGTTTATTGCTCCTACTCCATCAGGTGTAGTTTTTCTTCGAACTACCTTTATTGGGACTTGATTTACACTAAATGGAAAGCTGTTATTGGTTGCGTGGTTGTATACATCTTCGCCACCGTTGTTGTCATCTTGTGCTAGTGATTTGTAGGTAAATTGAACATTGTATCCAAAACCATCGCCAATTTCAATAGCTAGACGGTTATCAACGTTTGGTTCGAATTGAAGTAGAATAGTAGGTGCGATTAGATTTAGGCTGTTCCATCTTCGGTAGAGCAAATCTAAACTTCCATCTCCATTATAATCACCAAGTAAAGGTTGAGATAATTGATGAATATTGTAAGAAACGGGTTGCATAGCAACAGTGGCAGCAAAAGTATTTCCATTACTTTCTAATAGCGTAACATAAGATGTGGAAGAAGTGGGAAATATTTTTGAGAGTTGAAGTATGTCTGTATAACCATCTCCATTATAATCTCCAGGAATAATATTTCTTAATTCTTTACCAGAATTAAAAAATTGAGGGATATTAAAATTTACTTCATGAAATACCTGTCCTGTAGAGTATCCAACCCTCCAGTTGGTTCCATTAAAAGTCAACAAATCAGTCATCCCATCACCATTAAAATCTCCTGGAAAAATTTCATGATACATAGTAGGGTAACCCGCGGAATATACTTGAGTCTTTACTAAATTGGGCCCAGTCTGTTTTTCAAAACTATAGATTTTGGATTGTTGTGGGTTTGAGATTCCATCTGTAAATAATATTTCTGAGGTTCCATCCCCATCAAAGTCAATTATTTGAATCCTGTTTTCAGTTTTATACCAGTCGCTTGAAGCCGTATTTAATATGTGATATGTGTTACTTCCATTAGCTGTGGTTAATATTTCTTTGTAACTACCTCCATTGGTTAGCACAGAAATAAAGTCCATTCTTGAGTCGCCATCAAAATCACCTGGAATGAAACATGTGTTTAAATTAGAGTGATAAACTTGATTGTAAGGACTTGGAGGAGTGTAAGTAACCAGATTTCCTAATGTTCCATTAATATGTGGTGATTGATAGATATTTATTTTATTTAATACATAATATGATAGATTTCCAATATTGTTATACGACACATCTAATGTTACCACATCGTCAATTCCGTCTCCATTATAGTCAAAAGCTCTACTTTCAATCAGATTGTTGCTTGCATTAACGGTGATAGCTGGTGAAAGTGTATGACTTGATTGCGCTGAAAACGTACTTGTATTATGCACACCTTTCAACATGAAAGTATAGGTATCATAAAGTGGTATAATGCCATTCACACTACCGTTAGCCTCAAACTTTATAACATCTGTTAAGCCGTCTCCATCAAAATCACCATTGATCCATACATCACTGCCGTTATCATCATTGTTGGATAGACTTTCGGTATATGGCGTGCCATTATTACCATACTTTACAATAGTCGAGTTAAGCGTTCCTCCATTTTTACCAACTTGTGTAACCTCTCGGAGTACACTATGGTTATCTTTAGTAGCATAATTTAGAAAATATTTGCCTGCAATGCTTCCATCAGATATTCTTGAGATTATTATCCTCCTTAAGAGGGCTTTCTTCTTAAATGATTTTCCCATTACCCAGACTTCGTTGTCATCCATCCTGTTGTTATACTCGAAGCTTACACGCCAGTATGGGGCGAGACCTGCGTTGTCGTTGCCTGTATATTCTATACTTGAGAGCACACTCTCACCAGTTGTATCATCATATCGAACAGCATAATAGTTGCCATTTAAATCATATACACGATTTAGTCTCCAACTAAATATTGTTCCATTTTGTCCATATATTTTACCATTATTCGTTTTTCCATATTGATAAATTAATCCATCTTTAGTCCAAACCTCGAAGTAGATCTCACCTTCGTAATCATGTATGTATATTTTACTAAAATCTTCGATTTCCTTTCCGTAAACGGCACCAGACTGTAAATGAGTGCCACTAAGAAGTTGCAGACGCATTCCATCCAATGCAATAGGGCAATCATTATTCCAAGAAACAGGAGTAACATTATTATCGTGCACATGATCTTTTCTCACTCTTGTAATAGCTGAACTGCCTGAAATATTCCACCCTAATCCTAGTGGGCTATCACCTCCTTGGCTGTTATAGCTTAAATTTAATTGAGGCATTATTGCATTTGTGCCTGGTGGAAGGCTTATAGGGATGTTGTACAAAGCGCCACCTGTTGCTGAAACATCATGTTGGCCCAATATTTTTCCAACAGCAAGATCAGTATTGATACCTCTGATAAAAGTGGGACGAATTTCATCGTCATAGATTAGATCATCTCCTCCTTTGTCAACAGGTAGAATTTGTTGTCCGTAAAAAATTCCATGCAGTAATAAAATAGCCAGAGGCATTAAAATCAAGTGCTTTTTCATGACTATTGCTTTATAAATTTAG
>CAZWXC010000019.1:0-13753 GCA_964637935.1 uncultured Flavobacteriales bacterium
AAGCTTCGTGCTCATCAATATTGTACTTACCTGCTAAATGATTGAATACTTCGCCAAAACTAGCTCCGTTGCACATCATGTCTACACCAATCACGCGCATGGCTAGTTTGCGTAAGCGCTTCATACTTAAGTTACCCGAAAGGTATTCTGCCAATACGGCTAAACCTTCTTGTGTTCGCGTGTTTACGGGCATACCTAGATTAAACAGTTGCAGCTTTTGATAAGAAGCATTCATGGTAGTAACCATGTGCACACCAATTTCGTGTTCGGCTAGGTAATTCAGCTCTTTTTGTGTGAACTTGGCATTAGGGTTTATCAAAACTGTTTTGGTGGAATTAAGCACCATTACCGTTGAAATTACTCGCTTGCTGATCTCAATTTTTCCTTTGAAACCGTAAATGTCAAAGGCTTCTTTGAACTTTTCGCGAGCTGCTTCTGGGCCAAGCGTTGGTGTGCGTTTTGGTTCTGAAGCTATGTCTGGCAATAGCATCAAATACTCGGCATTTCTTAAATCTAAAGCGGTTGGTCGGCCAAAGTAGCGCAGCGAATTGTAAAGGAATTTGCTCGTTCCGAGTGTGGATAGCAAGTCTATTTTATCGAAGTAGGCATTAATCACTTGTTCGTACATCAAGCGGATGCTTACATCTTGAATCTGGCTTACTTTGAGTGCATTTATTTGCTGCTTTAGTTCAAATGCATTGATATGAATTTGTCGGTATTTGAACTTAGGGTTTTCGGTGAATTTGCTTTTGAAAAAACGTTTTTGCTCCGATTCTGTATTTGTCGGGTTTACAAAAGCCAGCAATTCGAAAGACTTCAGTAAATCATATAAGCCTTTGTCCACTTTAAGGATGGCCTTGTCAATGCCTTGATCAAGCAATTTTGTGGCAACAGTGTTATTCCAGCTTGTGTTTTTATTGCAGAAAAAGTGCGCATTATTTACAATAGCCTTCTTCAGCTTTCGCTGAAGCAGACTTATGACTTTAGGGTAGCTTTCTCCTGTAAGTTCATTGCAAAAAATCTTTTTCACTTCTGTGGCCAGAACAAGCGTGTTGCTAAACCTTTCGGTGATGAAAGCCAAATTGTATCCGCGGCCATAAAACACATCCTTTATCTTGGCTTCATGCTTTACATCAGGGATTTCTATCGCATTGAGTTCGCTGCGCCAATGCTCAACAAAGGGTAAAAACTTAGGGGCTATTTTTTCTGCACCAATATTGAAAACAGGTACTTCGCGTTCCCATCGTTGAAAGTTGTAGCTGTGCATGTCATAGACAATGCATCCACCAAATTTCTCTTCTAGCTTCGCGATAAGCGCTTCGGTAACACGGTAATAATTGGCGTGCTTTTGTTTGCTAACCTGAATCTCTTTTGGAGAAAGTTTTCTTTTCCAAACGTTTTTGCCCCATGCTTCGGTGTAAATGCAGTTTTCAGGATCGCGATTCAGGTCATATTCAAATCTTGAATCATTACCAATCAACGTAATTGGCATTGAAGCGATGAAATCTGCGGTGAATGGATCTTCTTCAAACCAGCGCTCAAAATCATCAAGCGCACATTTTTCTTTTAGACCTTCGCGCATGTTGCCACCATCATGAATAGCGGTGCAGCAAAAAGGTAAATAGCGGTGAACCTTAATACTAAATGATCCATCGGTAGCGGTTGCTTCAAATGGCTTTTCAGCGCGAATCAAATCAATGATTTCGTCAACTTCAAGATGTGTCATAAACTGGAAATAAAACGGAGCGAAGATTAGTGTTTTTCTTCTCTGGTTTTCACTACTTGTTCTAAGTAATCAACGATTTTTTCTTGAAGCTTTACACCATTAAGCTTGTTGATGTCTTTGATGGTTCCTGGGCTAAGCACGTTTACTTCAATGAGCTTGCCGCCAATAATGTCGAGGCCAGCATATAAAATACCATCGCGAACAAGCTTTTCGCCCACCTTGTCGCAGAGTATTTTGTCAGCTTTGGTGAGTTTGTATTTTTCTACTGTTCCACCTGCGCTAATGTTTGATCGCACATCACTTGCACTTGGCACTCTTCTCAACGCGCCAATGGGTTTGCCATTCAGCATAAGCACGCGCACATCGCCTTTTTCTGCGCCTTCTACATAGTCTTGCAAAATCACATAGTTAGAAACGCCTCGGTCGCGGTTTACATAAAAGTCAAGCAGAGATTTTACGTTTTGCATGGCCGATTTTTCAATCACGATTACGCCACTTCCGCCATAGCCATCAAGTGGTTTCAAAATCATTTTATCGGCATCACTTTCCTTGATCACTCGCATTAAATAATCGATGTTTTTAGAAACGTGCGTTGCCGGAATCAGCTCGCGCTCAGGATCGTAATAAGATGCAGTGTAGATTTTATTGTTCGCTTCGCGAAGTCCGTTGATGTTGTTGATGATAAACACATCGTCTTTAATAGAATCTAAGAAATTCAACACCAACGGATCCAATGGCGGATTGGCGCGCATGAAAATCACGTCAAAATCTCTTAATGAGAGCAGTTCGGTTTGAAATTTTGACTTGTCGTAAAACGAAATCATATTGTTGGTCACCTTGCCTTTTTCGAAGGTTTTGCAAAAGCTCATGGTTAAGCTATCGCGAATGGTGAGATTAGAAGGTGTAGTGAGCGAAACATGATGGCCGCGTTTAACACACTCGTGTATGATTCTTAAAGATGAGTCTTGCTTGGGATCTATTTTTTCCCAAGGATACATGATGAAGCAAATTTTCATGGAAATGATTTCGCGTTATTGGTCTGCTGCTGAATCCTTGCTATTTGCTTGTTTTTCAGTAAGAAAACCGACTTCTTTTTTAATGATTGTTTTTACGAATGTAATTCGAGACGAACGACTTCATCAGAATTCAATGAAATTTTATTGTTATGATTTTTAATGCATTACCAGCAAGAAATAGTCATATAAAATTTTAGGAAGCAAAGTAGATTCTTATTGCTGAGCAGTAACACTCGAAGAACGAATCAGTGAAACCAGATAGGCGATTGAACCCAATCCAAAACATTCAAGCAGAACAAATAGAGTTGAGGTACCTGTTGGAGCATCAGATTTTAAACTGACTAAATAAATCATGTAGGCAGCAATCAAACTGTAGCTAAATCCATGAAAAGCATAAAGAATCCACCATGTTAGCCTAATTCTGATTTTGTCTGTGCTGCTTACCAGCCCGTCATCGAGCATTTTGGGTTCGCCTTCAAACAATTCTAAACCATAAGATTTTCTGATCAATTGAATCAAAAAAATCGAGCTTATTAGGGCAGAAACAAATAAGCATAAAGGCGAAAGCGATCTAATGGATTGCGAAGAAAACTTAGTGAAAAACAAAAGTCGCTCGAGATCGGCAAACGACTGATAAGCTAGTTTAGAGAAATAGCCGAATAGCACAACGCATAGAAGGCTGATCACGAGTAAGAAAATTCCCCACTTTCTCAAATCTGCAAAGCCGGGGATTCTTGTTTTCATGTTGCAAAAATGGCATAAAAAAAGCCCCGACATTGCTGCCAGGGCTTTTCTTCCTTTACTCGATATATTAGTGAGAAACTACCACTTTGGTAGAGAAAACACTAAGTTCATTATCTACGCTCAATAAATAAATTCCGTTAGGTAAAGTAGAAGTGTTGATTGATTGAAGTTCAGCACCGGTCATTGTTCTGTTGATAACCAGCTTTCCGAACATGTCTGTAATTGTAAGTGTGAATTGTGCCGCTGCATCCAAATCACCTGTTACATAAAGCACATTGCTTGTTGGGTTTGGATAAACACTCAAACGGTTGTTAAGATCAAGCTCGTTGATGCTATTTGTAGTATCGCAAGCGAAACAGCTCCCCCAACAAACTTCGTCCAGAATCACGTCAGAAGTAGGAACAACCAAAACCCGATTTGTGAATTCTGTGTTACCGTTTGTGCAAGCGCCAGCTGGATCATTAGTCTCTTGAATAGTCCAAACATCAGCAGAGAATTTATATTCCAAAGTATCTCCAATTGGAAGGCTTATTGTAGCTTCCCAAATATTGTCCGCATTAACGTCTGTCATGGCATTGCAGTTACCACACCAGCCATTGAATTCACCATTTACTTCTGGTGTAGTAAAAGCTTCAGTAACTAGGCTCATATCAACTCTGAAAGTAACATTTGCCAAGGCTGGTGGCGTGGTGCAAGCCGAACAGCTTCCCCAACAAACTGCGCTCATTACCGTGTCAGAAGCTGGAACCACCAAAACTCTATTGGTGAACTGAGTATTGCCATTGGTGCATGCTCCAGCAGGATCATTCGTTTCTTGGATAGTCCAGTTGTCGGCTGAATACTTAAATTCAAAAGTGTCTCCTACAGGTAAGTTTAAAGTAATGTCCCAAATGTTGTCTCCGTTTACGTCAGACATTGAGTTGCAACTGCCACACCATCCATTGAATTCACCGTTTAATTCTGGAGTTGTGAACGCATCAGTTACTTGATTCATGTCAACTTGAAAAGTAACTAGGCTAGAATCTGGAACTGGTGGAGCAACTGGAAGTCCAAAAAATACGCTGTCGATGTAGAAAACTTGACCACTTGCAGGCGTTAGGAAATCACCAAAGAAAGACAGCATATTGTAGTTTAAGTTTGTATCAATAGTGCCATTCAAAGGTGAATTGAAGTCAATAGACAAAGTTTCCCATTGATTAGCCACGGTTGAAAGAGCTTGTGCTTCTACACCTGGACCACCTTGTACTTCAGCTTTTAACATGATAGGCATGCCCACAGCTGGTGAATATACTTTCACAGAAACAAATTTATTTGCTCCGGTAAATGGAATTGGATCTTCAAGTACTTGGTTACCTAATGTAACACCAGCCCAAGCTTGAGCGCCTGTTGGCTTGGTAAACTTCAATACATTATTAGTAGGGTCCATTGGGTCAAGATCTGCAACAGCTTGTCCACCTTCGAAAGCTACGGTAGTGTAATCAATGTTAGCAGTATCATCCCATGTAATAGGAAGGTTAATAGTGTCAAGCGTTGATGGTGGAGGTGGTACAACAGTTCCTCCAAACATTACGCTATCAACATAATAAGTTTTTAAACCTGCAGTTGCTCCGTCAACACCAAAATTGAAGAAGATAACCAGTCTTTGATAAGTGTAAGAATAATTGATTGGATCTGCTGGAATAGCGTTGTTTGTAAAATCAAAGGTTAATGTTTCCCAAGCGTTAGCAACAGTTGTTGTTGCATCAGTCTCACATTGTTGTCCAGCAGCACCTTCAACCTTAAGTCTTACAGTAATACCAGCATCTGGTGAGTAAACCTTAACTGAAATAGTGTTAGCAGAAGCGCTAAAAGGAATTGGATTAGCTAATTGGCCATTGTTCGCAACATCTCCAAAAGTTACACCAGCCCAAACAGGAGCGTCAGTTGGTTTTGTGAATTGTAGTACACTGTTAGAGGCGTTTACAGGGTCAGCAACAACAGCCGAAGAAGAAGTTCCTCCGAAAGGAGAAGTATTATAGTTGACTGTGGTAAGATCCCACGTGATCGGTAAGTCGATCTGAGTTTGAGCATTCACGCTGTAAATGCCCATTAATAAACAGAGAATCAGGGTAAAGTTTTTCATTTATAGATTTTTAGTTTTCACAATATTACGAAGCTTTTAGTTTAAAATACAATAACTATTATATAATTTTCAATTTTTATAGCCTTATTATTAGGATGATGTAGGAAAGCTACATTTTACAAATAGTAACTTGTACCATAAGAATAGTTTTTTATTTTATATTCGTCAAGCTTTGTAGCTAAAAGCAACTACTACCCTGTTATCAAATATGAAGAATCAAGAAACTGAACAAATTGCGGTGGAAGAACAGCCAAGCCACCAGTATAGCGCCTATTATCAGATACCTATAGATAAGTTTTTTCAATTTGCGATGTCGGTGGATAACGTGATCCTAGGATATCATGAAAACTCATTAAAACTGTTGGCAGTTGAAAGAGGTACTGAACCTTACATGGGCATGATGGCTCTTCCAGGAGACTTGGTTTACCCAAACGAAGAAGTTGATGTGGCTGCACAGCGTGTGCTAAAGGATTTAACAGGTTTGACCAATGTTTATACAAGTCAAACTAAAACGTATGGTAAGGTAGATCGTCACCCAGTTGGTCGTGTTGTAACGGTGGGGTTTTATTCGCTAGTAAACGTTGACAGATACAGACCTTTGGCAAGCTCATGGGCTGATAACGTCTCTTGGATTGATGTAAACGAAAACGTTGACCTCGCTTTTGACCACAATGTAATTGTAACCGATGCTTTGGCAATGCTGCGTGAAAAAGTTCGTCATCAGCCCATCGGCTTCGAACTACTGCCAAAGAAATTTACGCTTGGCGAAATGCAGTCATTGTACGAAGCCATTCTGGGCGAGCGATACGACAAAGCCAATTTCAGAAAGCGAATACTTTCAATGGGCTTTTTAAAAGATCTGAACGAATTGCAACAAGATGTTCCTCATCGCCCTGGCAGATTATTCTCTTTTGACGAAGAAAAATACCAACATTTAAAATCAAAAGGATTCTCTTTTGGCTTATGAAAAAGTTACTATCAATAGGCTTTGCAATCAGCCTTTATTGTGCATCGATTGAAAGTCAAGCGCAAGTTATTCCTGTTTCGGTAGAACAATCTAAAGATGGTCATTGGCATTTTATGCGCCAAGGCGAACCATACTATGTTGTTGGCGCTGGTGGTCAAAATCATTTGGATGTACTGAAGGAAATTGGTGGCAACTCTATCAGAACTTGGAGTGCCGATAATGCTGGCGAAGTACTTGATCGAGCGCATGAAAACGGCATGACTGTAATGATGGGTCTTTGGGTTCAGCACGAGCGCCACGGCTTTGATTATAATAATGACGAAAAGATAGAAGAGCAACTTGCTAAGTTCACCGAAATAGTAAAGAAGTATAAAGATCATCCAGCACTTTTACTTTGGGCGGTTGGTAACGAAGTGGATCTTAACTATAGCAATACAAAGGTGTGGAGCGCCATAAATGACATCGCGAAAATGATTCATGAGGTTGATCCAAATCATCCAACATCAACAGTAACCGCGGGCTTAGATAGTAACGAAGTAGTGTTGATCAAACAATTGGCGCCAGAAATAGATGTTTATGGAATCAATACTTATGGTGAAATTGAAAATGTAGCTACCGATGTCAAAAAATTTGGTTGGGAAGGTCCGTTTATGATCACCGAATGGGGGCCTAATGGCCATTGGGAAGTTGAAAAAACATCTTGGAATACTCCAATAGAACAATCAAGCGCTGAAAAATTCGAATCGTATTTTGCGCGTTATACCCAATTCATAAAACCTTTTGAAGACTGCATTGGCTCTTACGTTTTTTTGTGGGGCCAAAAACAAGAAACTACGCCCACTTGGTATGGCTTGTTTACAGAAGACGGCTTGCCAACTGCCACCGTTGATGCATTATTTAAAGCTTGGAATGGACGTTGGCCAGAATTAAGGGCTCCAGAATTGATGAGAGTTAGAATCATGGCTCCTCAAAATGATGGGGAATATTTTTTAGTTCCTGATAAGACCTACGAAGCTGAAGTGGATTTTAACGATTTCAAAGCTAGAGAAGTAGCCGTTCGTTGGGAAATTTTACCAGAAAGCACCGATATAAAATCAGGAGGAGACGCAGAAGCGCGACCAAAATCTTTGGATGAATCTATTTTGAAACTACAAGACAGCAAACTCGTTTTGAAAGCGCCAACCAAAGAAGGCGCTTATCGGCTTTTTGTATATGTAACAGCCAATGGAAAGGTAGCCTACGCCAATATTCCATTTTATGTTTCGGCACAACAAGGAAAATAATTCTAAAATCAATACCACCCACCTATACTAACCTAAACCTATAACACTACAATGAGTAATGAAAAACTAACAACGCCTACCTCTGATTTTTACATCTTAGCCATAACCATTGTGGCTACATTAGGTGGACTTTTGTTCGGCT
This sequence comes from uncultured Flavobacteriales bacterium, assembly GCA_964637935.1. Taxonomy (GTDB): domain Bacteria; phylum Bacteroidota; class Bacteroidia; order Flavobacteriales_G; family Salibacteraceae; genus SHAN690. The sequence goes on from CAZWXC010000019.1 coordinate 8,001, forward strand.
ACGATACAGGAGTAATTGGTGGAAGCCAATTGTATTTTACCGAATACTTCAATTTTACACCAGCCGAACAAGGCTGGGCTGTAAGTAGCGCACTTTATGGGTGCCTTATTGGTGCCGCATTTGCTGGGTACTTAAGTTCGAAGTTTAGCCGAAAAAATTCGTTGATTTTATCGGGTTTTTTGTTTGCAGTATCAGCATGGGGTTCGGGTATTCCTGAAACACTAAACACTTTGGTAATCTTTAGAATAATTGGTGGTTTGGGCGTTGGTATTGCCAGCATGGTTGCCCCAATGTATATCGCAGAAATTGCTCCAGCAAAAATTCGTGGACGCTTAGTGTCATATTATCAATTGGCCATTGTTGTTGGCTTTTTCGTAGTGTTTTTGGCCACGTATTACATTGGCGGTGGCAACACAGCTGCTATGTCTGCCGAAGAGCTTGAAGCAGTGCATACTTACAACGTAGAACATGGTTGGCGCGTTATGTTTTGGAGCGAATTGATTCCAGCAGGTTTGTTTTTCTTGCTGTTATTTTTCATCCCAAAATCGCCACGTTGGTTGGTGATGCGTGGTAAAGACGAAGAAGCTAAAGAAGTGTTGAAAAAAATACTAGGTAGCGAACAAGATGCACTGTTTGAATACAACGAGATTAAAACCTCTATGGAGGCCGGTAAAAAGGAGGAAACTGTCAATATTTTTAAAGGAAAATTCTTCAAAATTCTTCTTATCGGTACTATTCTTTCTATTCTACAACAAACAACGGGTATCAATGCTATTTTGTATTACGGAGCAGAGATTTTCTCAAATGCCTTGGGCTATGGTCCAGAAGATGCGTTGAAACAACAAATTTTGTTAGGCTTTGTCAATTTGATGTTTACGTTCATCGCCATTTTTACGGTAGACCGTTGGGGTAGAAAACCATTGTTGTTGACTGGTTCTTTAGGAATGCTAGCTGGTTTAGCTGTTTTGGGTTTTTCTATTTATACCAACAACCTAGGGGTTATTTCATTGATAGGTGTATTCATTTTTATCGGTTCGTTTGCACTTTCAATGGGTCCAATTACTTGGGTTTTATTGTCAGAAATGTTCCCCAACAAAATGCGCAGTTCTGCTATGTCTATTGCCGTTGCCGCGCAATGGTTGTTTAATGCAATCGTGGCAAATACTTTCCCAATGATGGTGGGCAGTAAAATGAACGCAGATGTATTTAATGGTTCTATGCCTTACGCCATTTTTGGCGCATTTTGCTTACTCACGTTTGTGTTTGTTTTCGCACTCATACCCGAAACCAAAGGCAAGTCGCTAGAAGAGTTAGAAACTATCTGGGACAAAAAATAATCAGAACAAATCATCAAACTATTTCAAAAGATATTCTAATGAAAAAGAGATTATTAATGCTGAGTGCAGCAGTTCTTGCTTTGGTCAGTTGTGGCCAAAAACAGGAGCAAGTAGCTCAAGTAAAAAATCAACCAACCTACAGCCCGAAAGTCACAGAGCTGCTTTCGCAAATGAGTGTAGAAGAAAAAGTAGGCCAAATGACTCAGATCAATTTAGATGTGATCATGAAAGGCGCTATTTACAATTTAGAAGAACCACATACGGTGGATACAGCCAAGCTTAAAGAAGCTATTTCTAAATACAAAGTAGGCTCCATCTTGAATTGTGGTGGCCACGGATATCCATTAGAACAATGGCATCAAATCATCAATGCAATACAAGAAGTTGCGACTCAAGATGGTGATCACCAAGTGCCAGTATTATATGGAATTGACGCTATTCATGGCGCCAATTATTCTTTTGGATCTATCCTATTTCCGCAGCAATTGGCGCAAGCGGCTACGTTTAATCCAGCACTTGTAAAACGCGGTGCAGAGATCACGGCTTATGAAGTGCGCGCAGCTGGTATTCCTTGGAATTTTTCGCCTGTTCTTGATCTTGGTCGTCAACCACTTTGGAGCCGTTTTTTCGAAACCTATGGTGAAGATGTCTACTTGGCTCAACAAATGACAACCGCAGCAATTACTGGCTATGAGCAAGGTGATGTTTCAAAGTCAACTGCCGTTGCGTCTTGCATGAAGCACTTTTTGGGTTACAGTTTTTCCTTTTCAGGAAAAGACAGAACACCCGTTTATATGGGCGAAAGACACTTGCGTGAATACTATTTGCCAACCTTTAAAACTGCTGTAGATGCTGGAGCGAAAACTGTAATGATCAATTCTGGTGAGTTGAACGGAATTCCAGTTCACGCAGATGATTTTGTGCTGAAAACATTATTAAGAGACGAACTTGGTTTTGAAGGATTGGCAGTGACAGATTGGGAAGACATTATGAAGCTTTACAATATTCACCATGTAGCTAAAGATAACCGTGAAGCGGTAAAAATGGCTATTAATGCAGGTATTGACATGAGCATGGTTCCTAATGATTATGCATTTACTGAAGATTTGATTGACTTGGTAAAAGCAGGTGAAGTACCAATGAGCAGAATTGATGAAGCTGTTTCTCGTATTCTTCAACTTAAGGTTGATCTCGGTTTGTTTGAAAATGCTGGCGCGCCAACATTAGAAGATTATCCACTTTTTGGTGGAGAAGAGCATTACAAAGCAGCTTACAACGCTGCTATTGAGTCGGTTACTTTGCTCGAAAACAAAGGCGCTTTGCCATTGAACGCTTCAGAAAAGATTTTACTTACTGGTACTGGAGCAGATGATTTGATCATTCAAAATGGGGCTTGGTCACGCACTTGGCAAGGCATCGATACTTTCATTGTAAAAGAAAAGCACCTCACTGTTCTTGGTGCATTGAATCGTTTGAGTTCAAATATTTTATACGAAAAAGGAACTTCGATTGACTCTATTGAGAATATTTCGGCAGCTGTTGCTAAGGCAAAAGCATCATCAAAAATTGTTGTGGTTTTAGGTGAAAAACCAAGCACCGAAAAAGTGGGAGACATTGATGATTTAACACTTGATCAAGCTCAAATAGATTTGGTGAAAGCGTTGTCAAAAACAGGTAAGCCTATCGTTGCGGTGATGATGTTTAATCGCCCAAGAATAGTTTCAGAAATTGTTGATTTGTGTGATGCTGTATTAATGGCCTATCAGCCCGGTAGCGCTGGTGGAGAGGCAATCGCTGATCTTCTTTTTGGTAACCAAAACCCTTCAGGAAAACTACCCTTTACATATCCAAGATATGTAAATACACACATCACTTATGATCATAAAGCCACCGAAGAACTAGATCAGAAATTTGGAATGAATGCCTTTAATCCGCAATGGACGTTTGGCGCTGGAATGGGCTATTCAACATTTGAATACAGTGGTCTTACGGTTTCTGATACTGTTTTTAGCGGAAGCGGTAAAGTAGAGGTTACGGTTATTGTAACAAATACAGGTAAAATGAAAGGAAAGGAAGCGGTGCTTTGTTTCGTGAAAGATCACACGGCAAGCATCACACCAGAGGTAAAACGATTAAGAGCGTTTGATAAAATTGAGCTCGATGCAGGTGAAGCAAAAACAGTAAGCTTTACAATCTCTGCCGATGATTTAGCTTTCGTGAATAAAGACATGACTTGGGTTACTGAACCTGGTAAATTCACTGTGAGCATAGCTGGCTTAACAAAAGAGTTTTCTTATCAATAGTTGGATAAGTGAATAAGAGAAAGGTTTTGCGACACACTTGAGATTTTAAATCTTGAATCTTTCTTTAAAAGAAAATGGCTCCTAGGTTTTCAAAGTACCTAAGGAGCCATTTTTAGTTTTATAGATTTTGAAATTTATTCACATTCATAATAGCAATTGCCTAAGCAATACTCAACGGTGTGTTCATATTCGTTGAGCTGTTTTCCGCAGACTTCACCTAGATCTATTTCCTCATAACCCGCGGAAGTGTCCCTGATCAATTTGCAGTTTTTGCATTTGTTACAACTTGCTAAGCTAAGCGTGAATATTATGCTAAGTAGGATAATTGGGAGTTTCATAAGATTGTTTTTACAGTTTAAAGTTAGAGGTTTAATCGAGTAGCAATGCAATCCAGTGCTTTTAACTCAAGCTTTTTGTTTTTATCGAGCAGCATGCTGCGCCTGAAAGTGCGCATAAGCTCTACAGATCATAATGATAATGCCCGCATGCGGAAGAATAGAAGATGTGTAAAAATCGCTGCTCAAGTTATGTTTTGGATGGTTAGTGCTTCAAACTTGGAAATTCTTACACAGAAACATGAAAAAAATAACTTAAACCTCTTTTAAGTTTAATACATCGTCACTTTCATTCTTTTCTAATTGTCTAATTTGGTCATGATTACAAACGTGTTTGATTATAGCGAGAGTTTATATTGACATAAAAAGTATAAATAAAAACTATCGAATAGCTCTTTGTAATATTGACACAATTAATTCTTAAAAAAAGCAATCAGATTATGGAAGACATGCAACATTCAAAAGGAAAATCTTACGATATGAATAGTGCCAGTGGGTGCCCATATCTTGGTGGTCCTGTAAAACAAAGCGCTGGTGGCGGAACTTCAAACCGCGATTGGTGGCCAAATGCGCTAAACCTTAATATTCTTCGTCAGCATTCGTCATTGGTAAACCCGATGGGCGATGATTTTAGTTATGCCGAAGAATTCAAAAAGCTTGATCTTAATGCTGTTAAGCAAGATCTATTCAACTTAATGACCGACTCACAACCTTGGTGGCCAGCAGATTACGGACACTATGGACCATTTTTTATTCGTATGGCTTGGCACAGTGCCGGAACCTATAGAATACACGATGGACGAGGTGGTTCAGGTTCTGGTTCGCAGCGCTTTGCACCGCTCAATAGCTGGCCAGACAATGGTAACCTTGATAAGGCTAGACTGCTACTTTGGCCAATCAAACAGAAATACGGAAGAAAACTGTCTTGGGCAGATTTGATGATTTTGGCTGGAAACTGCGCTATTGAGTCCATGGGTTTAAAGCCTTTTGGTTTTGCTGGTGGTAGAGAAGATATTTGGCAGCCTGAAGAAGATATTTATTGGGGATCGGAAACCGAGTGGCTTGGCGACAAGCGCTACACAAACGATCGTGAGCTTGAAAACCCACTTGGCGCGGTGCAAATGGGATTGATCTATGTAAATCCTAAAGGGCCAAATGGAAATCCTGATCCTTTAAAATCGGCTGTTGATATCAGAGAGACGTTTGCCAGAATGGCTATGAATGATGAAGAAACGGTGGCTTTAGTGGCCGGTGGACACACATTTGGTAAAGCGCATGGAGCTGCCGATCCTGATAAATATGTAGGCCGCGAACCAGCTGGAGCTGCCATTGAAGAACAAAGTAAAGGGTGGAAAAACACCTTTGGCACTGGAGTAGCTGACGACACCATTACCAGTGGTATTGAAGGCGCTTGGACTGCCAATCCTACTCAATGGGACAATGGCTACTTTGAAGCATTGCTTGGTTATGATTGGGAATTGACAAAAAGCCCTGCAGGCGCGCATCAATGGACACCAACTGCAGATTCAAACGCAAAGCAAGCTCCAAGAGCAGGCGATGCATCAAAAACGCAGCCTTTGATGATGACTACTGCCGACATGGCTTTGAAAATGGATCCGATTTATGCTCCAATTTCAAAACGGTTTTACGAAAACCCAGATCAATTAGCCGATGCTTTCGCAAGGGCATGGTTTAAGTTGACGCATCGTGATATGGGGCCAAAGGCGCTTTATCTAGGTCCTGACGTACCTGCTGAAGAATTGAAATGGCAAGATCCA
>CAZWXC010000020.1:0-13112 GCA_964637935.1 uncultured Flavobacteriales bacterium
ACTCCAAAAACGGTTTATAGATAAATGCAAGCAATAACAATGGAATAGAAACGAAAACTAGATTAGCACTGAAGTAGAGTAGAAAGTAACTTAAAGTTGGCACAGTAAGTATTAATCCATCGATAAAGGCAGCGCCAAAACGGCCCCAAAATCCAACATATTTATACTCTTTGTCATGAGTTATTAAGTCATCTAACATTTCATCAGTCATAGCAGTTTAATTTTAGGTTTTTCAATAATACTGAATAAAACAAAAGACAACATTCTCACCTTCAAGAAACGAACGAAATGAATAAATTAAACTTAGTAATTGCTGAATGTTTGACTGACCTTGTCAAGGGCTTAAGAAGAATAGCGGTCAAATAATCGTGTTTTTATCTCCCGAAAGCAAGTAAATCTCCTTGTAATTATACTTGCACTGTTCACGAATAAATTCCAAAAGAAATGGCGAAAAAATTGCTCTCATCAGCGTTAGCGCTTTCACTATTGATCATCATTACAAGCTGTAGCTCAAGTAACAATACTGTTTCAAATGCATTTCTGCAAAAGCGAAAGCATACAAAAGGCTATCATCTTAATCTAGGATCATCACAATACAAGGCGAACAAAAAAACAACGTCAATTGAAACCATTGTCATGGAAGAAACTTCGCAAGTGTTGGATAAAGAAAGTAAGCATCTAGTTCTGACAAAAACTAAAAATGTAAAAAGCTCTAGCCAAAAGGAATTTATCAAGTCAGCCAAAAGCGATTTCTTCACAAAATCAGCGGCAGCCATTACCAACAGAGCACCTCTTCAAGTTCAAAAAGAAACTTCACCAATTTCAAATGAAAAATTAGCACCAAAAGAACAGGAAGCGGCAGAAGAAAGCGCTGCCACAAATTGGTCAACCGCTGCCTTTATTGCCATCAGCTTTTCACTTATTGGTCTATTTGTTTGGTCTATTCCACTAGGCATCGCAGCAATTATCTTTGGGATTATAGCTGTGACCTCTATTCTTAAAGCTGAAAAGGAAGGGAAAGAAAAAAACGGGTATACTTTAGGGATATTGGGCGCACTTATAGGCGCCATAGAAGCAACAGTTACAATTCTTTTCTTGGCTGGTTTAATCTAGTGCTTTGATAAGCTCGCATTTGAACTTCTGGCCAAGGTAATTTTTACAAAATTTCGCGCTGTTTTTGTCTCCTGAAAGCAAATAAGCCTCATTGTGGTTATACTTGCACTGTTCACGAATAAATTCCAAAAGAAATGGCGAAAAAATTGCTCTCATCAGCGTTAGCGCTTTCACTATTGATCATCATTACAAGCTGTAGCTCAAGTAACAATACTGTTTCAAATGCATTTCTGCAAAAGCGAAAGCATACAAAAGGTTACCATGTCAACCTTGGTTCATCTAGGCATAATACAAACAAAAAAACAACGGCATTCGAAAGTCTAGCCGATGAAGAAAGCTCGCAGAGCTTTGAAGAAGAACAACAACCGCTAGCTCAGACAAAAACCGAAGTTCAACCGAAAATTGAACAAGTAAAAACCGCTAAGACTAGAGAAATTATACTTTCTGCAAAAGACGATTTCTTCGCAAAATCTGCGGAAGCTTCTAGTGTTAAAGAACTCATTCAAATAAAAAAGGAGGCGAAAAGAGCACTGAAAACAAAGCTTTTCGCTCAAGAGCCTACTGATGGAATTGCTCCAGAAAACGAGTCAAATGAAGGCATGGTGGGTTACTCCATCGCAGGATTTGTGTTGTCGCTTGTCGGACTTTTGATTGCAGGAATCATCTTGGGAACACTTGCCATTATCTTCAGCATTATTGGCTTAGTAAAAGCCGATAAAGAGGGACGCAAGGGCAAGGGGCTGGCAATTGCGGGATTAATCATTGGTATTGTAGACGTTATTGGGGGAATAATAGCCGCGACTATTATTGTTTCCGCTTTGGCCTAAATTTGATTTGAGAAGATCTGTCTTAATCGAGAAAAGCAAACCTGGCATTAAGTAAGGTTTTCTAGCTTACTCGACTTCGTGGTGATTTTGTATTAGAATGGTCGTTTCATAGCCTGCTTTTCTCCCATTTTTTCTCCACTTGTCTTTTTACCTTTGCGGCCTTGAAAATTTAGGCGAAAGCGCTATGATGAAAGCATTTAAAGAACACGATGGATTGAACCTGCCGAACATTGCCCAGCAGGTATTAGAAAAGTGGAGAGCTGAAAAAACCTTCGAGGCTAGCATTAGCAGCCGTGAGGGCAAGCCTACATACGTGTTTTATGAAGGGCCGCCTTCAGCCAACGGAATGCCTGGTATTCACCACGTTATGGGCCGTACCATCAAAGATTTGTTTTGCCGATACAAGACGCAAAAAGGCTTTCAAGTAAACCGAAAAGCGGGTTGGGATACACACGGACTTCCGGTAGAACTTGGCGTTGAAAAAGAATTGGGAATTACCAAAGAAGACATTGGCAAGACCATCACCATTGGAGAATACAACAAAGCTTGTCGCGAAGCGGTAATGCGCTACACGGATGTGTGGAATGACGTTACCGAAAAAATGGGCTATTGGGTAGACATGAGCGATCCTTATGTGACCTACGAAAATGATTACATCGAGTCGGTTTGGTGGTTGCTAAGTCAGCTTTACCAAAAAGATTTGCTCTATAAAGGCTACTCTATTCAGCCTTATTCACCAGCCGCAGGAACAGGTTTAAGTTCGCATGAATTGAACCTTCCGGGTTGTTACAAGGATGTGAAGGATACGAGTTGCGTTGCAATGTTTAAGGCCATTGCAGACGATAGACTAAAGACTATAGACAATAGACTTTTTGAGCTAGCCGAAGCAGGAAACCTGTTTTTTACCGCATGGACCACTACTCCGTGGACATTGCCATCTAACACAGCTTTGACCGTAGGAGCGAACCTAGACTATGTAGTTGTAAAAACTAAAAACGACTATACAGGAGAAGACATCCATGTGATTTTAGCTGAAGCACTTGCGCCTAAATATTTCCAATCTTTTGGAAAAGAAATTGATGGCCAAAAAGTGTTGGAAATTGCAAAAGAAGGTTCGAGCAAAACCTCTGATAACTGGCAACTGATAACTAGTCTGAAAGGTTCTGACTTAGTAGGAATACGCTACGAACAACTTCTTCCTTATGCACTTCCATACAAAGACGCAGACAACGCTTTCCAAGTAATTGCAGGCGATTTTGTGACTACCGAAGACGGAACTGGAATCGTGCACACGGCACCTACGTTTGGTGCGGATGATATGCGCGTGGCTCAAGCAGCTGGCGTACCTGGCATGTTAGTGAAAAACGAAAATGGCGATGCGGTGCCATTGGTTGACCTTCGTGGTCGGTTTGTAGAAAGCATGGTTGACCCCGTTTGGGGCCTAGGTGGCGAACCTGTAAAGGCAGATTACCTGACTGATGCTGAAAAGGAAGCTGCGTTTGAAGCCCAAAAGGAAAGCCTGAAAGAATACATCCCAAACTTGAGTAATTACTTAAGTGTAGACGAGCGCATCGCATTGAAATTGAAGCTTGAAGGCAAAGCCTTCAAAGTAGAGAAATACCAACACAACTACCCACATTGCTGGCGAACAGACAAGCCGGTTTTGTATTATCCGCTTGATTCTTGGTTTATCAGATCTACGGCCGCAAAGGACAAAATGATCGAGCTAAACAAGACCATCAACTGGAAACCTGAAAGCACAGGAACAGGTCGATTTGGCAATTGGTTAGAAAACCTAAACGATTGGAATCTTTCGCGTTCGCGCTATTGGGGCACACCGCTTCCGATTTGGCGCAGCGGACCTTACGGACCTTTGTTTGAAGAGTGCGTGGGATCGATCGAAGAATTTTCAGAGAAAAACGCCTACTTCATCACCGAAGAGTGTTTAGATGAACATGGAAAACGTTTTGACGGGTATGCTTTACGAAAATACTTGGGTGAAAAGCGTTTGGCTGGCGAAAACGTAAACAACATTTGGAACGACCTCATCCGAAGCCGAAAAATCACAATCGTAGCCAAGCTACCAAAAGAGCAAATTGACCTTCACCGCCCAATGGTGGATTATGTGATTTTCTTCAGAAATGGATTGGTTATGGCGCGCGAACTCGACTTGATCGATGTTTGGTTTGACAGCGGTGCTATGCCTTTTGCACAATGGCATTATCCATTCGAAAACAAAGAATTGGTTGATTCTGGAAAAGCTTTCCCAGCAGATTTTATTGCCGAAGGTGTAGATCAAACGCGTGGTTGGTTCTTTACGCTACATGCTATTTCTACCATGATCAAAGGCTCGGTTGCGTTTAAAAATGTGGTGAGCAATGGCCTTGTTTTGGACAAAAACGGACAGAAAATGTCTAAGCGATTAGGCAACGGAATTGATCCTTTCAAGACATTGGCAGAATACGGTCCGGATGCTACGCGCTGGTACATGATCACCAACGCGCAACCTTGGGACAACTTGAAATTTGACCTAGAAGGAATCACCGAAGTACAGCGCAAGTATTTCAGAGCACTGCACAATAGCTATTCGTTTTTTGCGCTTTACGCAAACGTGGATAAATTCACTTACAGCGAAGCCGAAATTCCACTGAACGAGCGTCCAGAAATTGACCAATGGGTGATTTCAAGACTCAACACTTTGGTAAAAGAAGTAGAAGACGCATTTGAAAATTACGAGCCCACAAGAGCTGGTCGCGCAATTCAAGATTTTGTAGTAGACGAACTCAGCAACTGGTACGTACGCTTGTGCAGAAGGCGTTTCTGGAAAGGCGATTACAGCCAAGACAAAATTGCTGCTTACCAAACGCTTTACCGCTGTTTGATCACAGTTGCAAAATTGAGCGCACCAATTGCGCCTTTCTATTCTGATAGTTTGTTCTGCGATTTGAATGGAATCACAGGCAAAGAATCAGAAAACTCGGTGCACATAGCCACTTGGCCATCGGTAAACGAAAGCGAGATAGATGTTGCGCTTGAAGAAAGAATGGCATTGGCTCAAACAGCTTCTTCACTTACGCTTTCGCTGCGCAAAAAAGAAAACATAAGAGTGCGCCAGCCATTGCAAAAAATCATGGTTCCCGTGGTAAACGATGCTTTTGAAAAGCATTTACGACAAGTAGAAGATTTGATTTTGAGCGAAGTGAATGTGAAAGAATTGGAATATGTGAAAGACGATAACGTTTTCGTAAAAAGTATCAAACCAAACTTTAAGGCTCTGGGGCCTAAAGTGGGTAAGAACATGAAAACGCTTTCAGCAGCCGTAGCTCAGTTCGGTCAAGCCGAAATTCAAAACATAGAAAGCGCTGGAAAAATTGTTCTTGATTTAGATGGAACTCCTTTTTCGCTTGAGCGAGAAGATGTAGAAATCAGCACGAAAGACATTCCGGGTTGGACAGTTGCGAGTGAAGGCAGCGTTACCGTAGCATTAGATATCACAATAAGTTCAGAATTACGAAGCGAAGGTCTAGCCCGTGAGTTGGTAAATCGCATTCAAAACCTGAGAAAAGACAGCGGTTTAGAGGTTACTGACAAGATTATTCTTCACGTTGAAAAGCAAGGAGAAATAGAGGCGGCAGTCGTTTCTAATAAAAATTATATTTGCGAGGAAACGCTGGCGCAAGAGCTTCTTTTAAAAGAAATGATAAATGAAACCGATGCACAAACCATTGAGGTAGAAGAAGGCGTCTTTACAAAGATTTTCATCAAGAAAGCATAGAAACATGGCAGAAGAAAAAAACAGATATTCAGACGCAGAGTTGGCTGAATTCAGAGCGATTATCGAATCAAAATTAGTAGAAGCCAAAAACGACTTAGAGTTGTTGAATTCATCTATGTCTTTGAAAGACAACAACGGCACAGATGATACTTCACCCACCTTCAAGTTGATTGAAGACGGAAGCGATGTGCTTTCGCGTGAAGAGACTTCACAACTTGCCGCTCGTCAACAAAAATTCGTGAAGAGTTTGAACGATGCGTTAATTCGCATTGAAAATCGCACTTATGGTATTTGCCGCGTTACGGGCAAGCTTATCAATAAAGAGCGATTGAAGATTGTTCCGCATGCCACATTGAGCATCGAAGCAAAGAATTTACAAGGTTAAACCACACAAAATATCGGAGCTTTTGAAAAAAGCCCTCTTTACCATTCTGGCCGTACTTTTCGCTGATCAAGCGCTAAAGATTTGGGTTAAAACTAACATGTATTTAGGCCAAGAATTTAGCGTGCTTGGCAATTGGTTTATCATGCACTTTACCGAAAACCCAGGTATGGCTTTCGGGCTTGAATTTGGTGGTGAGTTGGGCAAAATTGCGCTTTCACTTTTCAGAATTGTTGCCGTTTTTGTAATCGGATATTATTTGTTTAAAGCAGCACGAGAAAATGCTAAACCTGGACTTGTTATAGCTGGATCATTAATTTTCGCAGGCGCATTGGGCAACATACTTGACTCTGCTTTTTACGGTTTAGTGTTTAATAGCAGCATGCACCAAATAGCTGAATTCATGCCCGAAGAAGGCGGCTACGAAAGCTTCTTGCATGGCCGCGTGGTTGATATGCTTTACTTCCCACTTATTTCTGGTTCTTTCCCAAGTTGGTTCCCGATTTGGGGTGGCGAAGATTTTCTGTTTTTCAGACCAGTCTTCAATATTGCCGATACCGCCATTTCTACTGGTATTGGTATGATCATCGTTTTTCAAAAACGCTATTTTCCTGAAGAGAAAAAGGTGGATGAGAACGAAGAAATAGCACAAGAAACTACTTAATCTAAACCTTTTTTGAACATGTATTTTTCCTGGAGACTAACGATTGCCTTTTCAATATTTGTTTTATCCCTTTCAAGTTGCGGCTTCGAAAAACTAGATTGCGATGTCGTTACCATTTGTGTAAAAAACCCCGCTACCGACCCCGATTCTGTAATTGTATATGGTTGGAATCAAGATGAAATAAACGACACCCTTTTGCCAGGAGAATGCGCCTATTTAGAAGTACAAGGCGTGTCTTACAAAGAAGGACTGTTCTCTTCGTCCAGCACAAGCGAACGTTACCAAGATTTTAAAACCATTGAAGGGGTTTATGAAGTTGATATTACCGCTTGTGACATGATTTTAGATGCTCCATTTGGTTACATCGACTACAGCGATGTTTGCAGTAATGGCATAGCAGACTATGATTTGGGCGAAGAGTGGGTAGATTGCGGTGGGCCTTGCGCGCCATGCCCCGAAGTAACTGCTCCATGTAGCATCAATGAAAATGAGATTGAATGGGAAGAACTAATCGGATCTGACGGCAGTGTTGTTTATGTAGAATTTGCAGAAGACTATTTCGATGATACCAAAATTCAGTTTACGTTCAGTACCTATGACGAATTAGAAATGCTCTATCATTTTCCGTCATTTGAAGGTGGCTCTCGTGAAATCATCACTGGATACCAAGACCATGGTATAACAATGAAGAGACGTGTATTTCAGGGTTGGTCTAATTTTATCGCTGCTCATGACCAAACGGTTTATCTCACGCATGAGGGTGGCACAAAGTATCGCATTGAATTCTGTGATTTAGCGTTTGTTGATGGTTCATTGACCATTCACGCAAGTGCAAATCTGACGTTTGATAAAAACGATTAGTTGGAAAAAATCAGTTCGCTCGAAACACCATTTTCTTGCTTGCGAGGATGTTTCCATCAATTTTTACGCTGTAGATAAATGTTCCTGTTTGTCCGTAGCCGTGATTGTAGATGATTTCGTTGATCCCTAGGTTTACCTCAGTAGTCATGCTTTTAATGACTTTACCACTTACGTCAGAAATGGATATTGTGGCAAGTGGAGTTTGTGGCATTTCGTGCACCATAAATGCGATGAGTGTGCTTTCGTCAAATGGATTTGGACGATTTTGAAGTAGCTCGATTCCGGTGGTTTTTCTGGTTTCGTTGACGCCAACTATATCAATGTATTTTTCACCTGAAAAGAGGCTCTCGATGCCTTGTTCATTTTGGCGGGCAACGCTGACAAAATAGGTGAATCCAGGTATGATTTCGATAATGTTGTCTAATGCCGAAACAGTAACCAAAGTGTCCCAATCGTTGGTTACTGAACGAAACGCTACGCGGTAAGGTCCGCTGCCACAAACCGCATCATCAATCACCACGTGCACTTGATGCCAATTGATTTGCTCAATCGTGAAATCGAGCTGGGCGCAAACGTTTTGTGCAATCATGGTAGCTGCATTGGCATTGATAGCCGCGTTACGCGCAAGGTAATTGAAGTCGACAAAAAAGCTGTCGATCTGGCCATCGTTGTCCGTGTCTAAACCTAAAATGTCATTACTTGTGTGCTGTCGATCGTGATAATCAGCACCATTTGATGCATCGCCATGCTCATTTGCCGAAGTGAAACGCATAGCAGGAAAACCTTGCTGACGAAATGGAATATGATCGCCACCGCGGCCCGAGCGGTCTTCGCTGCTCATTACGGTGACCATTTGCGGCACGGTAACATGTTGAATCAACTCTTCATGATACTGAAGCTTTATGTAGCGCGCCAATTGCTTGTGCATGCTGCTGAATCCGCCCGCTGAAAACAAGCGAACTTGTGTGCTATCGATATCATTGAGTCCAGGACAAGATGGCGAGCTGCTGGTTTCGCCACAGATGACGCCACCAATTACATCGTTATTTAGCACTGCTGAGACTTGAATGTTGTTTTGAGTGCAGTATGTTGCCATAGCCGTGGCACCGTAAAGACCTTGTTCTTCGCCTATGGTGAGCATAAAAACAATGGTTCTGTCAAACTGAAACTTCGACATTACTCTGCTCAACTCAAGCACCAAAGCGCTGCCACTGCCGTTGTCTTCCATGCCTTCGGCTAGGCAAGCAGTATCGCAAGGTCCATCGCAACGGCTATCGATGTGGCCTTCAATAATGACAGAGCCCGCTGCAGCATCAGCACCAGGAAGCACAGCCAAAATATTTCGATGTTGATTTACCGCGCAAATGGCTTGATCAAATTGAAGGTAACTCACCTCTAGTCTATTGCCATTTTGAGCGCTAAATTGCTGGAATTTCTGGTAAGCCCATCTGCGTGCTGCCCCAATACCCCGAATGGACGACACAGTGTCTGAAGCCGTGTGGCGTGTTTCAAAACTGCTCAACTTGAACAGATAACTTTTAAGCGAATCGGCCTGAATGCTTGTGCTTAAATTGGCCGCAATAAGATGTGGATCTGAAATTGCGCTGTCGCTGATATAATCGTTCGGGTTATAATTTCCAGCCAAAATATCAGCCACGTCTGAGCTGGTAAGTTGAATATTGGTTTGCGCTATTGACAACAGCGCAAAGGCTGAAAAAAGGACAGTAGTTGCTTGGCGAATAAAATGCATATCACATATTTTATGGAAAAGTAACGATTATTATAAGCATTGGTTTATTGCTTTGGGCGCGACAATGCGGTTTGTGTACATTGCACTTGCCTCAAAATAAAAGCGATTGCCTATGGCAGAACCTACCAATGAGTTGAAAAACTTGCAAGAAAAGCTCGATTTGCTGTTATTAAAACAAGCGCAGTTTTCGAACGAAATTCAGCAACTACAGCTTGAAATGACAAAGCTAAAGTTGCGCCAAGTACAGGAAGAAAAGCTGGTGGAGAAGGCAGCAGAACCAAGGGAAGAAATCACCATTGAGCCTGCAAAAATTTCAGTGCCCATTCGCACTTCAGAACCTAAAAAAGCAACAGAAGCTTTAGCCTCAAATCCACTAGATAGAGAAGGTTTTGCAAGTGAAGCTTTCGCTCAAAATAGCACTCCTAAAAAAGGATCTTGGTCATTTGATTTTAGCAAAACCACCGAGGCTTTTATTGGTGGAAACTTGATCAACAAAATCGGAATAGCCATCACGGTGATTGGTGTGGGCATTGGTGCAAAATATTCTATTGACCACAATTTAATCAACCCGATTTACAGACTCATAATGGGCTATGCCGTTGGCTTAGGATTGCTTGGTTTTGCATTTAAGCTCAAGCCAAAATATCCGCCATTTAGCGCAGTGCTTTTGGGTGGCAGCATGGCCATCATGTATTTTTTAACCTATTTGGGTTACGATCTGTATGATTTGATTCCGCGTATGGCGGCCTTTGGGTTAATGCTGGTTTTTACGGCATTTACGGTGTTTGCAGCAACGCAATACAACTTGGTGATCATTGCGCACCTTGGTTTGCTGGGCGCGTACTCCGTTCCCTTTTTGCTAAGCAACAATAGCGGCAAAGTGGAAGCACTATTTACCTACATGTTTATCGTGAATGCTGGCATCATGATTCTTGCCTATAAACGCGCTTGGCGCAGCTTGAACATTC
Organism: uncultured Flavobacteriales bacterium; assembly: GCA_964637935.1. GTDB lineage: Bacteria > Bacteroidota > Bacteroidia > Flavobacteriales_G > Salibacteraceae > SHAN690. Next base: position 10,341 of record CAZWXC010000020.1, read on the forward strand.
CTGCTTTTGTGCTGACTTGGCTCATTTATTTAGGTTGGTATATTCAAGAATCATACAACCTAGAAAGCGCAGTGATTCCGCTCGTTTTTAGCAGTTTGTTTTTCATGTTGTTTTACACCATGTTTATGGCGCAAGTGATAAAAAACCAGATCAAGCTTGCTGTACAAGACACCGTTTACTTGCTCACCAACGCTGTACTTTATTACATCGCTGGCTTTTCTGCATTGCACGTGGTTGATGGTTTAGAACAATACAGAGGACTGTTTACTGTGCTCAATGCAGCTGTTCATTTTGGTGTTGCATTCTATTTATTCAAAACAAAACGAACCGAAACGCCTGCCTTTAACTTGGTGATGGGTGTGGTGCTCATTTTTATCACGCTAGCGATTCCGGTGCAGCTCGAAGGTAAATTCATCACCATTATGTGGATTGCCGAAGCAGCTGTGCTTACTTGGGTTGCACAAAAAAGCAAGCTCAAAGTATTCGAGCGCTTGTCATATCCAGTATTAGCCTTAGGCATTATCAGCCTTTTGGGAGATTGGAGCACGGGTTACAGCTATCCTGAAGAACTTACCTTTTTGATCAACACCGAGTTTTTGAACAGCATTTTGGCCATTTCTGCACTGGGCGTGATTTACATCTTAAAAAAGAGAAATCCAGCATCCATTAGCACAGGCTTATTAAAAGATGTTTCGCAAGCCATGGTGTTTCTTTTGCCGCTTGCGCTGATCGGTTTTAGCTATGGCGCTTTGATGCTTGAGCTTGATGTTTACTTTAAAGTGTGGGCAAACCAAACCGCCATTACGATTGGAGAATATTCGCAGCATTACGATCCAGCCATTGAGCTATTCCAGCAATATTGGAGCATTTGCTTCAGCTTAGTATTTGTGCTAGCGCTTTATATTATTCATCATTTTAGCTCAAAAAAGCAGCTGTTCACTCAGTTTCTTTTTGTGATCAATGGCTTAGCTCTTCTGGCTTTTTTAGTTTTTGGATTATTCAACATCAGCGAAATGCGCGACATGTACTTTTCACCAGAAAGCGAGCTTTTCACGCATCCGTTTAGCTTGGTTTATTTGCGATATGTGGGCTTAGCCTTCTTCGCCATTCCAATGTTTATCGCCCATAAATTGAGCCGTGACGAAGAGCTCACACAATGGGTTAGCAGCAGTAAACAGTTGATATTGCACACCATTATTTTATGGTTGCTGAGCAGCGAATTGCTTCATTGGCTCAGCATCTACGGAAGTGAAAACCAGTACAAACTTGCGTTGAGTATTCTTTGGGGTTGCTACGCATTATTCATTGTAGTTATTGGTCTTTGGAAACGAAGAAAACTCCTTCGATTTGGCGGTATTGCTCTGTTTACGGTCACCTTGGTGAAACTATTTTTCTATGATATTTCGCACTTGGGCACCATATCAAAAACCATCGTTTTTGTGAGTCTTGGTGTGTTGTTGCTGATTGTTTCTTTCTTGTATAACAAATACAAAGACCTGATAGATGATGAACCCAAAGCTTAATGTATTGCTTAGCGCAATGGTCATTTGCGCAAGCTTGGCGGCTTCAGCACAAAAAACTGGTTTTATGCAGCTGTTCGAAATCAAAAATGGAGACCAAGCTTGGAATAAAATTCAGCTGACGGACGAGGTATTTAGAGGCACAAAAAGCTCCTTTGACGACATCCGTGTTTGGAACGTTAACCCAAATGGCGACACGCTTGAGGCGCCCTTTTTTATTGAAGAATTGACCTCTGAAACCATCAAAACCAATTTGGTAAGTAAGGTCATTAATCAAAGGTTTGAAAACGGAGAATTCTCTTTTGTGCTAGTGCTTGACGCGAAAAATGAAATACCGCTTTCGCGAAAAATTGAATTGGACTTTGGCGACCAAAATTTTCATTGGTCGGCAAGCGTTGCCGGGAGTCAAGACATGAAAACTTGGGAACGGATTTCTGATAAAAACGAATTGGTTTCTATTCAGAATGAACACACAAACTATAGTTATACCACATTGCATTTTAAGCCTGTGCAATACTTGTTTTTGAAAGTGAGTTTTCCATGTAAAAGCGAACCAATGTTGCAAGATGCTGAAGTGAGTTTCTTCAAGACTGAAAACAGAAAAAAATCCGAAAAACGGGTCGATCGTTTTTGGCAAGAAGAGCATACTACACACACCGAAATTTACATTGACTTGCACGAAGAAATACTGGTAAACGAGGTGCAGTTGCATTTTGCCGATTCGCATGATTTCTATCGAAACCTATCGATTGAGTACTTGAGTGAAGTGATCGAAACCGAAAAAGGGCCAAAAGAATTGTATGCAAATCTTACCCAAGGTTTCGCTACTTCGGCTGAGCCATCACACTATTCATTTTCAAATATATTGACCAAAAAACTCAAGGTTAAGCTGCATAATTACAACGACTTGCCGCTTCATCTTGATTCTGCAAAAGTGTTGGCTAGCGTTTTCGAACTCACTTATCGCGGAGTTGGAGCTGGTGATTATTACTTGGCTTTTGATAATGCTTCAGCCACCAAACCCACCTATGATTTGGTCGCCTTTAAGAAAAATATTCCCGAAGAAATAAATCAAGCGCAATTGGGAAAACAGCTTTTTCTTGAAGCCGATTCAAACAAAGAAAATGACGCACCAAGTAATTGGTTGCTCTGGGCGATTATTATCCCTGCGGTGCTCTTAATGGGCTGGTTTTCGGTGAAAATGATGCGCAGCCAAAACAGCTAATTACTGCATGCGCTTTCTACCTGGATT
>CAZWXC010000021.1:0-13010 GCA_964637935.1 uncultured Flavobacteriales bacterium
TGCTGCACCATATTTAGACTTGTTTGATGAGTTCACGGTGCGCGAATCCATTGAGCTCCATGCCAAGTTTAAACCACTGGTTGACGACAAATCTCATGGCGATTTATTGGAGGAAATAGACTTAGCAAAACACCAAGACAAATTGCTCAACCAATTGAGTTCGGGAATGCGCCAGCGATTGAAATTAGCTTTGGCCATTTACAGTAAAACGCCCGTTTTGTTGCTTGACGAACCTTGCGCTAATTTGGACAGCCGCTGGAGCGATTGGTTTAACGAGAGCCTTTTAAACCAATCAAAAAACCGCTTGGTTATCATCTGCACCAACAGCCAAGAAAGCGAAATGCGTTGCATCAACAGCGCAATCTTAAACGTAAGCGATTACCAGCACTAGCGTTAGTCGTTAATGACGGTAACATCACCGCGCTGTTCAGGAAATTCATCCGAAGAAAGAATGTAGTAATAAGTACCCGAAGCAAGATCTCTTGGCGACCAATCGTTGAGGTAATTATTGCTTTCAAAAACTTTCATCCCCCATCTGTTGTAAACAGACAAACGCGCTTGTGAGAAATTAGTGACATTGCTGATTTCGAAATTATCATTCAATCCGTCACCATTTGGTGTAATGATGTTTGGAATAAAAACACAAGGATTTACAGTAATTCTCAGCGAATCAGTGAAAATATTACCGCAGAAATCTTGAACACGAATTAGGTGTACACCCGAAGTTTTCGCAACCAAGTTGAATACATTGCTATCTAGTTTCTCAACTGAAGCAAAATTTGCGGGATCGCTTGGTAAAATCCATTCGTATGAGTAATCGCCTGCACCACCAATACCTAGGGCTTCTACCACAAATGCATCGCCATAGCAAACTTCGCCATCTTCTGTAATCAACAAATCAAGCGTTGGAAATTCTGGGGTATTAATCACCGCATTTTCACTGATGGTTCTACCGCAAAAATCTGTAACTGTAAGTGTTATAGATTGATCAACATTTACGGTAAATTCCAGAATTGAATCATTTGAACCAGTAGACCAATTAAAAGAATATGGCACGCTTCCACCTGAAATGAATGGGGGAATGGTCACATCTACTCCACTGCACGCCACCTCTTGATCAAAGATCTCCAACGACATCGGATCTACTTTATTCACAAACAAATAAGCACTATCACTAGCCATTCTGCCGCATGCATCTCTGAAAGAGAAAATGGCAAATGAATCATTTTGAACAGTGAAGGCTAAAAATGATGAATCGTCAAAAACAGGATTAATACTATCCCATGAGTAGGTGAAATCTGCTACTCCACCAGAAATTGAACCAGTCAATAATACCGAATCACCTGGGCAGTAAACCGTTGAATCATCAATACTTGCAACAAGTGGAATAAATGGAGCAATAGAAATATCGAGCGTATCAATTGTCATTCTTGCGCAACTGTCAACCATAGTAATGGTGAACAAGTCGCCTGCATTTACAGTGACCTCCAAACTTGGGACAGTATCATTTGTATGCCAATAAAGCGTGCTGACTCCAGCGCCAAAATTTTGAATGTAAGCAAGCTGAACAGTATCGCCATCACAGCTCACCACTGTATCAGGTAATCCTTGCACTTGTGGAAAGGGCGCCACATGTCGCCTATAAACCAGCGTGTCATGCAACGTAAACAATGCACAACTATCTTCAACTGTGATGTATAAAGTATCATATCCATTGGCTTGAATGGGCAAATAATTAATGTTTGGCCCCGACTGACCAGTACTCCAATCGATAATATAAGGTGGCGGCCCTCCACTGAGCACATTTGCAAAAAGTGGAATGGAATCGGTTTCGGGACAAGTTATAGTAGTGTCCGTAAGACTAATATTAAGGTTGGGCACATCAAAAAAGTAGAGTGTTCCTGAACTGTAGAATGTATCTCCACAAGGATTGATGCTTACCGCAGTAATGGTGATAAATTCCATGCCTTCATTTATTCCATCATTGAACGGATCAATAACAATCACAGTATCCGTTTGTCCGGGAAGCATAACAATGGTATCAGGAACAAGCGTAAAATCTACTCCATTGGTAGCTGTTCCAACAATAATAATCGGGGTGTATGATGTATCAATGGTATCCGACCTAAAAAATTGAATTTCGGCAGTTCCGCATCCTTCGTTGATGGTAGAATCACCGTTTACAGAAGTAATGTTTACTTCTACAACATTAGAAGAGAAACTTCCACCTTCTAGAAATACATAGCTATCTAAAGCTCCATCACCCGCATCGGCAATAGCTAGCTTTATGTGGTACGTATCACCACAATTCACTGCGTATTCAGCTTTGAGGCTCACCGTAAGGCCAGCGATATTATTGTTCGTATCTGTAGGGGCTGTATAATTATTTACAAAGAAATTGCTATTGCATGGACAACCGGGAGCCGCGCAACTTGCACCCCCAGGCACATCATTAATGGTATTAATAGCAACTGGAATACTTGTTCCAGGTATTACTGCAAGGTTCACAGCAGCATTTGAATATGGGCCTACAATACCCGGCCCACTTAAGAAAAAGCCAAAGGCATCATTAAAATTACTACAGACATAATTCGGATATTCTTCACTCCCAAATACATAATCAAATTTCACCGAATCACCTTGTGGTACAAAATCAAATTCGAGAATCGCTCGGTTGTGGGTGCCAAATGTCCCTACGATTTGATCTAAATCTGGATCGCCCGCATTGTCGCTTGCACCAGGACCAAAAGGAGGATTAATAGAACTTGAAGCCGCTTGCTCTGCACTACCTGTAGATAACAAAACTCCATAAGGAATCTGAACGGTGGGCGTAGTAGAAACAAATTCGCCAATTTGATTTGAATCAACTCCAACTCCGTTTGCCATTGTATCGCAACCTGTAAACGTAATATTGAAGGCCGTTACCCCAGCTCCTAGTAAAACATTATTGACGTAGTAATCTGCCCAATTACCAGTAGAGCGCGCGCTCGATATTGAAAGTTGCGCATTTACTTGTACGGCCAGCGTTGTCAAAAAGAAAATCAGAAATAGGGTCTTAAATAATCGCATAAATTGGGTGAAATTTGAAACACAGACGCGGAATACATTAAAATAGTTGTGCCTACAAATCGCGCACTTCACGCGACATTTGAGCTACTTTTTCTTTTAAAGATTCTTTGTAATCAATCATTTTTTGGGTTAAAACTTCGTTACCCGAAGCAACAATTTGAGCGGCCAAAATTCCTGCGTTTTTAGCTCCGTTAAGCGCTACAGTTGCCACAGGTACTCCACCTGGCATTTGAAGTATACTTAATACAGAATCCCAACCATCAATTGAATTGGAAGATTTCACTGGAACACCAATCACGGGTAGCGGAGTTAAACTGGCCACCATACCTGGCAAGTGTGCTGCACCACCCGCACCAGCTATAATTACCTTGATTCCGCGCTTGTGCGCTTCTTTGCCATATTCCACCATTTTTTCTGGTGTGCGATGGGCTGAAACAATATCAATTTCATACGAAAGGCCAAACTCCTTTAAAAAGTCTATCGCTTCTTGCATTACTGGCAAGTCGCTTTTACTGCCCATTATTATTCCTACTTGTGGTGTCATAATATTCTATTTAGAAATCACTTTGATCATTTCTTTGGTTGCTTTGGCTTTTTCCAAAGCGAGTTCTGGTGTTTCTGCTACTACCGAAACGTGTCCCATTTTACGAAATGGTTTTGTTAATGCCTTCCCATATATGTGAGGGTAAACACCATTTATTTTTATCGCTTCTGCCAATCCTTGATAATGAACGGGGCCATCATGTCCTTTTTCTCCTAACAAATTGATCATCGCATTAGCGCTTCTCAAATTAGTATCGCCCAACGGCCAATTTAAGATCGATCTTAGATGAATGTCGTATTGTGAAACAAAGTTTCCTTCTATGGTTTGGTGACCACTATTATGCGGACGAGGAGCTATTTCATTGATCAACACTTCGCCATCTTCTGTCAAGAACAATTCAACAGCCAAAAGACCAACCATTTCTAGGTCAGCTATTAGTTTTTCAGCCATTTGGCGTGCATTAGATTCGATCTTAGCATCAACTCTTGCGGGCGAAACAAGGTAATCAACCAAATTTGCTTCCGGGTTAAAAACCAATTCTACCAACGGAAAAGAAGCAATCTCTCCGCTTTCGTTTCTCGCCACAAGCACAGCGTATTCTTTGGCATTGGTCACCCATTTTTCAAGCACACTTGGCGCATCAAAAGCATGGTCTAAGTCGGTTTCTGTAGCAAGTGGTGTAACGCCTTTACCATCATAACCACCTACACGCATTTTTTGCATCACCGGAAAAAAATCAGTGTTAGCAGCCGCTTCAGCTTTGTTTTGCACCAGCATGAAATCAGCGGTTGGTAATTGGTGATCGCGATAAAATTGCTTTTGTGTGCCTTTATCCTTTACCATTTCGAGCACGTGCGGCTGAGGAAAAACTTTTACCCCATCAGCTTCTAGTCGTTTCAAGGCTTCGATAGAAACATTTTCAATCTCTATGGTTACCACATCGCATTCTTTGCCCAAGTTGTAAACTGCTTCTGCATCATTTCGATCAGCACAAACAAACTTATGAGCAATGGCAGCACAAGGCGCTTCAGGATCAGGATCTAAGACATGAAATTCAAGTCCATAATTCAGTCCATTTTGAATGAACATTCGGCCCAATTGCCCACCACCAATAATTCCAATTTTCATGCTTTTCTCGAATTGAGGCCAAATATAGAAGATGACAATGAGAGAAAGCCGCTATCAAACTCAATAAACTAGATTGAAAATCTAACCTCAGCAATCAATTAATTCAAAGAAAATTATACTATTGAAATAAGAGTAATCCAAATCGCAGACAATGATCGCAAAGTTTACCTTTGCCGACCAAATTTTTGAAGGTGATTACTGTTCGCGATAAAAATTTTGAAGTTTACCTTGACGCCAAAGCTATTGATAGCCAAGTGGAGCGTATTGCTTCTGTGCTTGATACTGAATATGGCAGCACCACACCCTTTTTCTTAGGTGTGCTCAATGGCAGCTTCATGTTCATTTCAGACTTATTAAAAAAATATGAGAAGCCATGTGAAATTGGCTTTATCAAGGCGGCTTCCTACGAAGGCATGCACAGCACGGGTAAAGTAAATTTTACTGGAATGGAAAGTTTGAACATCGAAAACCGCGATGTAATTATTGTAGAAGACATTGTAGACACAGGTAATACGCTGAAAGCGCTGCATGAATTCTTAGGGCAATTCAAGCCAAAGAGCGTGAAAATTTGCACCCTACTTTTCAAAAAAGAAGCATACAAACAAACATTACCAATTGATTATGTTTGTTTTGAAGTAGAAAACAAGTTTCTGTTAGGTTATGGGCTAGACTATGATGGCCTAGGTAGAAACCTCCCTGAAGTATATATCCTTAACGAGTAAGATGATCAACATTGTAATATTTGGCCCTCCAGGAGCGGGAAAGGGCACACAGAGCGAGAAATTGCTCGCTCAATATAATTTGGTTCACATTTCAACTGGAGACCTATTTAGAGCACATATAAAGAATGCAACCGCGCTTGGCGTAGAAGCAAAAAGCTACATGGACAAAGGCGAGTTGGTTCCTGATAGCGTTACCATAGGTATGCTTAAAGCCAAGGTGCAAGAAAACCCAGAAGCTAACGGTTTCATTTTTGACGGTTTCCCGAGAACTACACCACAAGCCGAAGCTCTTGATCAATTACTTACCAGCTTAAATACTTCTATCAGCGCTTGTTTATCGCTACAAGTGCCAGATGAAGAGTTGGTAAAGCGATTGCTAGAACGCGGCAAAACCAGCGGCCGACCAGATGACGCCAACGAAGAGGTGATTAAAAATCGACTGGCAGTTTACATGCGCGAAACCAACCCATTGAAAGAATACTACGCAACTCAAAACAAGCTTGCCGAAATTCATGGTGTTGGAACCATTGAAGAAATATTTGGCCGCTTGTGCGAAGCCATTGACAAGCACGCTTAACAGCTCATTAATATCATTTAAAAAAAGGCAATTATTCCATCATGGATTAGTTGCCTTTTTTTGTTGGGAATGGGTTTGAAAATTTGGGGTTTTGAATAAAATCAAAATCGTTGAGCGTATTTAAAAATGCTTCAATTTTCAATAATTCATCATCGGTAATATTCACCCCTGAGTGATGAGAACCAAGTAATAATTTTGAATCGATGTTGTAAGCATACTGAATTCCGCTTTGATAAAATTTGAGTACTTCATCAATGGACGTGAGAGATCCATTATGCATATATGGAGCCGTAAACGCTAGATTTCTGAGCGATGGTATTTTGAACCAACCGTATAATGAGCTGTCACCATTTCTTGCTCCTGCACCAATATCAGAGTAATCTTCTTTCCTATTGGCCTTTTGAAAACCATTATTACTAAGCAAACCTGTTGTACCGAGTGCATTTGCATCAGTTGTATGACAATGAAGGCAATTTCCTCTAGTTTGATCATTCACTATTTCAAACCCCTCAAATTCTTCTTTTGTAAAAACAGCTTCTCGTCTCAATACGCTATCAAATCTAGAATTGGCTGAAATCAAGGTTCTTTCGAACTGAGCAATAGCTTTGATAACCATTAGACTATCTTTTTCAGTGCTACCAAATGCGCTCATAAAGAGAGAGTCATATCGTTCAGATTTGTTCAATCTTTCTAGGATCACATTCCAATCACCATGCATTTCTTTATGATCAATAATCGGAATGGAAACTTGGTCTTCAATCGTCTTAACGCGTCCATCCCAAAACATGCTCTTATTCCATGCCAGATTGAATAAAGGCAAGGTGTTTCGGACCGTTTCAAACTCGGCTATGCCTTTTGAAAACGAAACTGGTCCACCCGAAAACGCATACTTCTGAATATGACAACTAGCACAAGATATTGAGCTATCTGAACTTAGCAATGGGTCATAAAAAAGGAATCTCCCAAGCTCTGCGCCTTCTTTGGTTACTGAATTTACCTCTGATACAGGCATCGAGGGAAATCCTCTCAACAGATCTTCAGCTTTTTGTGGACTGTAAATCCAAGACAACAAAAAGAAGGATAAAAGACAATAAGTTAGCCGTCTAAACAATGTCAAAGCTTAACAATTTCAAAAACCTCTTCACGAAGATTAGTAGTAATTGAAACAAAGTAAACGCCCGGTTCTAAACCAGAAACATCCAGCTCAAACTTGGTTGGCGCCTTTCCGTGATTCAACACTATATTTCCATTTACAGCTCGAACTTGTATTGATTCTATAACATGAAATTCGTCTAACTTTTTAGTCTGAATTTTTAAAATATCACTGGTAGGCGTTGGGTATACTTTTAAATATTCTTCTTGAACTTCTTCTCCTACGGTGTGAATCATTGTTATATGAGCCAGCATATTATCAATCATCCAACCTTCTGTAGAGTCTGGAATAGAGTCCGCAAAATGCGTATACCTGAGACTGATAGTATCTTCCAAATAAAAAGAAGCATCTAAACAAAACCAAATATCTTTCCATGTAGAATCAGTTCCTACAAAACCCAATTCACCATTAGTTAATGTATCGAGATTGAGACTATCGTATCCGTAATAATTATAAACATAGGGAGAAGTAAAAGCATTGCTCCATGTCGAATCCGACTGGGTTTTAAACTCAACCATTCCTCCATCTCCAGCACCATAATTTAATTTTTGGCTCCATTGAAAAGCCCAAATCCCATAAAAAAACTGGTTTGCAATGTGAGCCTGAAAAACTGCGGTATCTGACTCAGGATAAGGAAGAAGTGTATCGGTTAAAATGGCATTTGGTTGAGAAGCTGCTTCATCAAAAATGATCTTGTGCGGCTTTCCAATCTGCCATGTTGAGTTCGAATCTTTCTGAATTAAAATAGAATAGCTCCCCTGATTTCCCTCAAAATATTGAAAGGCATCTTGAGCATTCATATAAACAGATAACAGCAAGAATAGTGTGGTGTAGAGTGTTTTCATAGGTTGGTGTTTAGTCTGAAGACGGTCGTACGAACAATATAGTAAGCAATTTAGCTAAACAATTCATAATCAACATCCATTTAGTTACTTTTCCCAAACAACCCTCACCAACTCAGCATTTGAAAAGGCTTCTCCTCGTACTGTATCAATAGCTTGATAATAGCCCAAATCAGATTTGGTTTGAGCAATCAAACCGCAATCAGAATCATACAAAAATTCACTTCCACCCCAAATGCAGCCGCCCTCCATTTTTAAATAGTAAACCGTTTCGCCCTGAAATAGGTGTTCCGATATCGTACTCCCTTCATGAGCGCATAGGTTCTTTTTTTGTTCTTTAATTTTCTCTTTAATGCACTTGGGCGTTTCTCGTGCGATCTTGATTTTCTCACAACTAGAAAACATAATTCCGATAAAAAGGATAAGACAAATGGAAATTCTCATGGCAATAATTCTTCTATTGATTTTAGGAGTGATGTTTTATTCTAATAGGAACTTGCTTAGAATTTGGATTTTGCGATAATAAATCCATTTTGAAATTCAAAAGCAAGTATTGCTGCTACATAATCCATCCCCTTCTCCCTTTAAGTGAGTAATATTGCCGCAGATTTTAAAATCATGTCAAAAAACCGAAAGGTACAGTCGTCAAACTTTGTTGATTACGTAAAGATTTATTGCGCAAGCGGCATTGGCGGTGCGGGTGCAGTGCACTTTAGAAGAGAAAAATTTATTGATAAAGGTGGACCCGATGGTGGCGATGGCGGCCGTGGTGGACACATCATTCTCAAAGCAAATAAGCAATTGTGGACCTTGCTCCACCTAAAATATCGCAAACACATAAAAGCCGACCACGGAAAACCCGGAGCGAAACAATGCTCAACAGGTAAGGATGGAAAGGATGTGGAGCTGGAAGTACCGCTTGGAACAGTAGTGAGAAACGCTGACACAGGAGAATATCTTTTTGAATTGACCGAAGAAGGCGAAACAAAAATACTCGCACCTGGTGGTCAAGGTGGTTTGGGCAACTGGCATTTTAGAACGTCAACTCAACAAACTCCGCGCTACGCACAACCTGGCGGTGACATGACCGAAGGTTGGTTTAATCTTGAGTTGAAAGTATTGGCTGATGTTGGTTTGGTAGGTTTTCCAAACGCTGGAAAATCAACATTACTAAGCACCATTACGGCAGCGAAACCTGAAATTGCGAACTACGCGTTTACTACGCTTACACCAAACTTGGGCATTGTTTCGTACCGCGACAATCGCTCGTTTGTAATGGCCGATATTCCAGGAATAATTGAAGGTGCAAGCGAAGGAAAAGGTCTTGGATACCAGTTTTTAAGACACATTGAACGTAATTCTGTGCTCTTGTTTATGATTCCTGCCGATAGCGAAGATCATTACAAGGAGTTTCAAATTTTGAAAAACGAGTTAGAGAAATACAATCCAGAATTGATGGACAAAGACCACGTGGTGTGTATTTCAAAAGCAGATATGCTCGATCAAGAATTGATGGACATGATCTCCAAAACATTCCCAAAAGGACTTCCTCACCTCTTCTTTTCATCCATCAGTCAATTAAATATTGACCAGTTGAAAGATTTACTTTGGAACACCATTACTCGACCATTAGAAGATTAATATGTTACGTAGAGTTCGCGTTTACCTCACTGGGTTTGCCATCGGTTTAGTTTTAGTTTATTTCATGTTTGGAAGAGACGACTCAAGAGATTTAGACATTTGGACTCCTGAGCAGCGCATTTTAGAAGACATTAGGCTAGATTCCATATTCATGCACAGCGAAAAATTGGCTTGTTTTCAGGCTTGTTTATCTATGAATGATTCTATGCTAATGTCACTTTTTACAGATTCTGAAAACAAGAGTTTGAATCCAGGTGGTAACCCTTATCGCTACTTGGTGTATTTGAAAACAGACGATTTGCACCTTGAGGCAGAAGTAGAAAAAGACACGAACAAGCAACACACCCTCATCAGCATGCGCGATTTGCAGCACCCAACCGACTGCCATTGTGAGTAACAAAACCAACATTATTCATACTATTGGTGATTGGAATCACTTCATTGATACTATGGCTGCGGGCCGCATCATTGTGCTTACCGACACCAATACTAGCAAGCATTGCTTACCTCTTTTTGAATCAAAATATTTGCGCGCAAGCCAATTTACCCATTGGGAAATTGAAGCAGGTGAAGCCAACAAAACATTGGCGCAAGCCGAGCAACTCTGGACCAAATTGATGCACCGAGAAGCCGATCGCAGCACCATACTTATTTGCTTGGGCGGAGGAATGTTGACGGATCTTGGTGGTTTTGTAGGAAGTGCTTACAAACGCGGCATTAGAACCATTTATGTGCCTACCACCAATTTAGCCATGACCGATGCTGCTATTGGCGGAAAAACAGGCGTAAACTTTGGTGGTGTAAAAAACCAAATTGGCACGTTCCATAAAACCGAAGCCGTTTTGGTAGATCCTGCATTTTTAAGCACTCTTCCAGCCCGAGAAATAGAAAGTGGTTTTGCCGAAACCATCAAACACGCATTGATTGCTGACACATCTCTTTGGCAAACACTGCTCTCAAATCCATTGGCTGATTGCGCTAATAATGCTAAGATTTTGCTGCAATCTATGAATATCAAGCAACGCATTGTAGAAAGCGACAGCCATGATTTTGGATTGCGACAAAGCCTCAATTTTGGGCATACAATTGGTCACGCAATCGAAGCCATTTCTCACGAAAGTGAAAACCCACTACTGCATGGCGAAGCCGTGATTTTTGGCATGTTGGCAGAATTGTACATTTCTAAAGAATGTGCTGGTCTTACTCAAAGTACTTTAGATGAAATCTCAAGCTATTTGACATCAAATTATCGTTTCAATCATCTTAACAAGATGGACAAAATGCAAATGATGCAACACATGCTTAACGATAAAAAAAACACAAAAGGTCGTATTACTTTCAGTTTGATTTCTAATATTGGAGAACCAACGCTCGGTATTCACGTTTCAGATGAAATCATCTTGAAATCAATAGATTTCGCGCAACATCGGCTCACCAATGAAATACATCCTTAAGGCAAAAACACATTCGTTAAAAGGCAACATAAATTTGCCCGCCTCTAAGAGTATTAGCAACCGTATTTTAATTATTGAAGCGCTTGCGCAAACCCATTTTTCGGTAAAAAACCTGAGTAAAGCCAAAGACACGGAAGTGCTGAAAGCCGCGCTAGATAAAAACGAAATCATTACCGATGTTGGTCCTGCGGGCACAGCCATGCGATTTCTCACTGCATTTTATGCTTCGCAACCTGGCGAAAAAATATTGACTGGAAGCGATCGGATGAAAAACCGACCAATCAACATATTGGTTGACGCACTCAGAAAGTTAGGCGCAGAAATCACATACCTCGAAAAAGAAGGCTATCCACCGTTGCGCATTGATGGCCGCAGATTGCAAGGTGGCACCCTAAAAGTAGCAGGCAATATTAGCAGCCAATTCATTACCGCTTTGATGCTGATTGGCCCTACGCTACCACAATCATTGATCATAGAAATTGAAGGCGATCCGCTTTCGAGACCATATATTTTAATGACCCAAGCGCTGATGCAAAGCTGTGGCGCGCAGGTTGAAATAAACGAACAGCGCATTGAAATTATGCCGGGTCGATATCGCTCAAAAGATTATGAAATTGAGCAAGACTGGAGCGCTGCCGCCTTCTGGATGGCATTTGCGGTGGCAGGAAGAAAAGTTGATTTCACGCTTCTAAACTTAAAACCTCAATCTATTCAAGGCGATCAATCGTGTGTTGAGCTTTTCGAGGCACTTGGTGTGAGCAGCGAATACACCGAAAAAGGACTCAGGATTAGAAAAGGTGAAGCTGCCAACAAAAGCGTTGAGTGGAACTTAAGAGATCATCCTGATTTGGTGCAGCCAGCTTCTATTGCCGCTGCTATTGGCAAAATCAATTTGACCATGCATGGCTTGGATAATTTGCGGTTGAAAGAAACGGACAGAATTAATGCCGTAGAAACCGAGTTGAAAAAAATTGGAATTAAAGCCACGGTAAATGGCCATAGCATGACCATCAATGCGGGTGAAATGACCAACCCTAGCCAGTATTTTGAAGCGTATGACGATCACCGAATGGTAATGGCCATTGCGCCTTTGAGTTTGGTATTTGACGAAATCATCATCGAAAACCCATTGGTAGTTTCAAAGTCTTACCCTAGCTTTTGGAAGGAAGTGGAAGAGCTTGTGGATGTGAGGCCGATGCGCTAAAACCTCACCCTCAATTGCACTTTCACCTCTGTTCTAGTTGGTGCTTCAATCGTGTTCAACGCACTTCCATTTTCTTTTTGGTTGGAATAATACGTTTGTGAAACCCTAACCGTAATATCGCCCCAGCGGGCAAAATCATAAGAAGAAATTAGGTAAAAACGGCTTCCACGGAAATAATATGCAGGCACTGAAAACGAATACAACACATCGTGCTCATAAGCATAAATGCGACTGTTATAGCTTTTTGTGTCAAACAAAGCATAGCGCAATTTAATCTGGTATTTGGCAGGCCATTTTGGCGAATACACTAGGTCTTGATAAAGCAAATAACCACGCTCATTAATACCAGTTGGCAAGGTCACCGACACCATTTCAATCCTGTTTCTAAGCGTCAAAGTCTTGTTGATGCTGTATTGCCAATTGAGGCGATACCACTGGCGATGCAGCACCGAAGTGGGTGTGGTTGCTTGATCTGTGCCCGAAACATTTTCATACTTATCTTCAAATCTGTAGCGCGCATAAGCGCTAAATGTTCGTGTAGGTTTGTATTCTAATTGAGCCAAATATTCTTTTCCATTTGACGGAGCATCGGTGCGGAAGCGCAACCAATCAAACTTGAATAAATCCATGTAACCATTAAATATCCAGCGCGTGGTAAATTTTGAACTCACACCTA
>CAZWXC010000022.1:0-12859 GCA_964637935.1 uncultured Flavobacteriales bacterium
AGCTTGAGCCTCAATACTCATGTTTTTATGCAACACACCAATACCGCCTTCTTGCGCAATAGCAATCGCCAACTCGCTTTCAGTAACTGTATCCATCGCGGCCGACACAATTGGAGCGCGCAATTCAATGTTTCTCGAAAATTTAGTGGTGATATTCACCTCTCTAGGCAGTACCTCAGAGTACGCAGGAATTAACAATACATCGTCAAATGTTAAACCCTCTTTTATTTTCTGTGCATCATTCATTGGTCAGGCTCTTAAAAAATTGGGCAAAAATAGCAACACCTGTCCGTTTAAGTGGCCGTTTATCCTATAAGAATGTTAAGGACTACTAACATCTTTTTAACCAAGGTGTTATCTGCACTAAAAGCTTGATTTTGCGCCCTATCCGGTCTTCACTCCTATCTTTTTCATGCCTTTTGTGTGCCGCAATATGGCTGCAAAGAGCTTTTTTAATAAAGCTTTTGCATCCATGCGATCACATCAAAAGCCACTAAAAAAGGATATCCGCTGCACCCGGGGTCGAAGCGATCAGCGTATCAAATGCACCTTTTCTTTGAAAACTACCGTTTCGCCAAAGGCATTCGTAAGTTCGAGTATATAGACATAAACGCCTACTTCTTCATCTATTCCAGACCAGCCTTCTGCAGGATCTGAAGATTCAAAAATCAGGTTCCCAATTCTATTGTATACGATTAGTTTATAATCTACCTGATCAACATAATTCGCATACGGCAGAAAAACATCATTGATACCATCACCATCAGGACTAAAAGCATTGGGTAGATAAACTTTAGGGGCAAAGTCAAGGCAAAACAAATTAGACCTTGAAACTCCTGTCGCTCCATATTGATTGCCCTCATTTTCCTGCGCTTCAACATAATAGCAAATCTCACCACTCAAATGCTCCACACCTTCCAATTCATCTGTAAAACTCGCATCTGCAGTTCCAGAGTATATTTCTTCTATGGAAACACCTACCGGTGCTCTGTATAAGTGATAAGAAGCAACATCCGCATCAAAACCTGAGTAAGCGTTCCAAAACACCTCATTGAAGGAATTCTTTTGGTTTTTATCTGCGTTAACAAAAATGCTCTTCACCACATTACTGCTGCTCATAAAAGCACCACACTCATCAAAAGCATCAATTCTATAAAAATAGCTTGCCTCGCCTGCTTTACCACTATTATCTGTAAAATCGACCTTAGACTGTGGTTCAAAATCTTTAACCGCTATTGACTGAAACGTTTTATTTTCATCAAAACTGCGCATGAGTCTAAATTGAAAAACAGAAGAAATGCTATCTGTTAAAAGTTCAACCTCATTAAAGCCTGTTTCGTGATTATTCGTAACCTGAGTAATGTATTGCACCTCAGGTGCAGGAATTCCAGAAACATCGTAAATCAATTTATTGCTTAGAGCTTCGATACCTGAAAAAGAATCTACAGCAGTAACCACGTAGGTGTACTTTCTGCCTGGTGTTATGTCATCATCTAAAAAAACAGAATCTAGCGGAGTTAAACTTGCTCGTATCTCAGGTTGTTCACCTTGCCTTTGACGATAAACATTGAATCCTGTCAGGTTTCGTACACCAACAGGATATCCTTCAGAAGGCATATTCCAAGCTATGGTAGTAGTTCCTTCACAGCGCTCGTACTCCAAAGTTTCAATAAAAAGTGTCTTAATTCTCAAGTTAGTCGGGGCTTGATTATACCACATCGTGTTACTATCAAAACAACTATCAAATGGCGCTACACTGAGTGTTTCTGCTTGGCTTAACCCATCAATTCCAAAATCTGAATAAGTATGACTTAGCACTGCAACATCAAATATCGTATCTGACCTCAGAAAATTCTCATAATAAAATATACGATAACCTAAAACGTCATTTGAAACACTCAAATCCCATCCAACCATGACATTTCCTGTAGCCGTATCCACGCTAGCATAATTAAGATTTGTTATGGCAGGCGGTACATCATCTTTCACAACCTTAAAACCAACATTAGACGAATTCTCACATCCACCAATCCCATCAAACGTAATTCTATATTCAAATGCACCTTCGCAAACCTCAGTAGTATCCTTGTAAAGCTCCGTGCCAAAAGGAATTTGTCCTATTACTTGCCAAGCACCAGCAGTGTCCCTTCGCCAAACAGTGTAAACTGAATCGACTGGCCTTAAATTGGATTCCTGCCAAGCAATGTCCACAACTTTCCCATCAGAAAAAAGAGAAATAAGCAATGGCGAGACAGTATCATTGGCTAGGGACGTATCTAAACTATTGGCCGTTACGATAAAGAAACTACCTGCACCCGAAAAACTACCCGGAATGGTCACAGAAGTTTGGTTGTAATCAGCTACGGAAGACAGGATAGAAAACTGAGTAGCAGATCCGCTGCGGTAATAAATTAAATATTCATCAAAAAATGCTCCTGTATCAACAGGAAGTGACCATGTTATCGAAATATCATCATTCTCATCCAATGAAATACACTGAATGATAGGCGAATCGAGCGCAGATAACTTTGACGCACTCAAAAGCAATAAAACAATAAGTGTTGGTAATACTCTCATTTAATGAAACGCAAAAATACTGATGCTTTCAAAACACAACATTTGAATCTAGTAAACGGTTATTTTAAGAAAGAATTTTATGATTGTTGAAAGCTAGGAGATATTTTTACTTTTGCCACACTTTATGGTGCGAAAAAACGCGATACTAACCCTATTTCTAATCATCGCCTCAGTACAGACGCTACGCGCTCAGTACGCTTGGGATTTTGGTGTAAACGCAGGTTTTGCCAACTACCTTGGTGAAATTGGTGGTGGTGCTGGTGAGGCTCGAGATTGGATTCTTGACCTGAAATTAGAGCAATCTAGATGGAATCCGGGAGCTTTTGTTCGATACAGAATAGATTATGACTTTGCTGTAACCGCTAGTTTAAACTACCTAAGACTTCAAGCTGCTGACAGTATAAGCCTAAATCCTAACAGATTCACAAGAAATTTATCGTTTAAAAATGATGTTATTGAACTAGCAGTTGCAGGTGAATACTACTTTTTTAACCAACCAGATGTTGGAAGAACCGGTAGATACCTATTAGACTTCAAAGCCTATATATATGCAGGCGCAGGGATTTTCTACAACAACCCGAAGGCTAAGTATCAGGGCGAATATTACGCCCTGCAACCGTTAAATACCGAAAATCTAGACAAGCCTTACAGCAAAATACAGGCTGTTGTGCCAATGGGTTTCGGGTTTTATTACACCTTTTCAAGGTTACATCGATTCGGTTTCAATTTTGGCTATCGACTTACATTCACTGACCACATTGATGATGTAAGCAGCTTTTATCCTAATCCTGATTTATTAGATTCTGATTTAGCAAGAGCTTTGTCGAATAGAACAGCAGAAGTTCAAGAGAATCCTCTAGCACAAACCTTAGATGATGGTGGCGCACCCATCTACATTTTTTACAAAGAAGGTGGTATTAGAGGAAATCCAAAGACCAATGATTCTTATTTGTCCGCTAGCGTGAGTTATTCTTACGTTTTAAGAGGTAAGCCAAGCAGCTTTGGAAAGCGTAAAAATTACCTTTACGGTCGTAAGCGCGGAAAATCTGGCCGAGCGAGATTCTAATTTCTTATCGTCTTTTAGTTTACCTAGTATGAAAAGACTTCTCAAGTTTGTCTCAGTTTTCTATCTGATTTTGATAACAAATAATACTTTTAGTCAAATCAATTCAGAAACTATTGATCAGGATATTGATACTTTGATCCAACTTTCTAAAAAAGAATTCAAAGGAATCGTTGGTGAGAAAACGCATGAAAAAGATGGCGAAACCTATTACCAAGTAGATTTCACAATCGAAGGAGCGTCAGATATTACAATTACCATTGACAAAGAAAATAGCCGTAGTTTTTATGCTTACTTCAAATTAAGCACCACTACTCTTGCCACAAGTGAGCTAGAAAAATTAACGAAAGCTATTGAGGAAGTTGCAGCCAACTACGGACTTACAAGAAGTTCTGGCACAGACGTCAAGTACGAAAAATTCAAGGCCACAAGAATAGAATTTGATTCAGAGAATATTGATGTTCTTGGCAAACACCCGTCATTCACATTAGGGATCTTAAAAAACTCATCCACAATTGAGCTCATTCTTACCGAGCCACTCTGGAAATAGTTAAAAAAACTGCTTCAGCTTTGAGAGGGGTTTGGCCCAACGTGTGTAAAACTTGGGTTTCAAATTATTTAAATGCCAAGCCTTCGCATCTTCCTGATTGGCCAGCCATCTGTTTTTTAAGGTAACATTGCTCTCGCCACCCACTCTCATGTTTACCATTACTATTGGGATATATCTTGATGAAAGATTGTTTTTAACCAACATTCGGAGCATAAGCTCATAATCTGCCGAGATTCGAAAATCCAGATTATACTTACCAAATTTTTTATAATGTTTAGCCCTCAGATAAAATGTAGGGTGCGCAGGCATCCAGCCTTCGTAAAACAATGAATCGTTATAATCTTGCGATTGCCATTTTCGAATGATTCGCTCTGGATGGTCTCTATCCACATAATTCAGATCACCGTAAATGCAATCGGTTCCTTCTTGAAAAGCTAGAGCAATTTTTTCTAAAACCTCATTATTTGCAAAAAAGTCATCAGAATGCATCAAGCCTATAATATCACCACTTGCTAATTCTATTCCTTTATTGATTGCGTCATAAATACCTTTATCTGGTTCTGAAATCCATTTTGAGATGATAGACTCATTTTTTTTGATCAAATCAATTGTTCCGTCTTTCGAATTTCCATCAACCACAACGTATTCAACATCCTTATACGTTTGCGAGGCAACTGAGTCAAATGTTTTCTGCAACGTAGCAGCACTGTTGTAAGTCGCTGTTATGATGGAAATCTTCATGGATTAATGACTCTGTCTTTCACCTTCACGGCTGGGTTTCCACGATAAATTGAATACGATTCTAAATTCGAGCTTGCCACGCTAGAAACAGCTAAAACAGCATGCGATGCCACGGTCACACCTTGTGTTACAACACTCTTGGCTCCAATCCAAGCTCCATCTTCAATAGTAATCGGTTTCACAATAAGGTCAAAGGTTGGTTTCCCAAAATCATGATTTCCAGATAAGATGAGCGCTCCTTGAGAGATACAGACATGCTTACCAATCACTACTTTATCCAAATTATCAATCCAAACATTTTCGCCAATCCAAGTATAATCACCAACCTCTAGTTTCCATGGATATTTAATGTTGACATGTGGCTTTATGGCAACCGATTTCCCAATTTTAGCTCCGTAAAAACGCAAAATAGTTGCCTTGAAAGCATAAGGCAACAGCGCATGAGAATTAAAAAGCACCGCATTGGTAAAATACCAAGCAAGTCTTTTCAACATTCCAGCTCCTGGTTTGTACCAAGCATTATCAAATCGAGATAGATCGGTGCTATTCACTGAATAATTTCAAGTATTGTTGGCGAAGTTCGGCAAAATTGAACTTAGATGAAACGTATTCCTTTGCTCGCTCAGACATTCTTAAGTAATCAGATTGTTCCATACCATTTGCCATGCTGATTACCAACTTCCATCGATCTTCATCAGCCAAAGAGATCACCCAACCTGCTCCAAAAGATTCTAGATCATTCCAAGGAGTTTGATCACTTATGATTACTGGGCAACCACATGCCAAGGCTTCAATAATTGCGTGACCGAAGTTTTCGTTCAACGTTGGCAGAATAAAAAAATGCTTTTCATGAAAGACTTTCATTAAATCTTCCGGGGTAATCGCATCATTCAAACTAACATAATCGGTCAAATATTTTCTGCATTGAACCTCGTATTGCTTATCGTCAATTGCCCCAAAAACGGATAAATTAATATTGGTTCCAAATAATATTCGAAGCAAAAAATGTAGGTTTTTCTTGGGTGAAATTCGGCTTGCAAATACAAATTTAGCTTCGTCAGATTTTGGTAAATGTTTCTGTTCTGAAACTTTTGCAGGAAAATTTCCAATTTCAGCTACATTGATGTTACCCTGAAAAACTTTTCTAATGGATGAGGTTTCAGACTTGTCAGTAGAATGAAAAACAATCTCTTGGTGTATTCTCAAAAGCTTAAACACCACAATTAAAAACTTCTTTTTCAGAGGTTTAATCTTCAATGCTCCTTCTCCTAGCATTCCTCTTGGCGCAAGAATTATTTTTTTAAGCATCCCATTTCGATAAGCATGAAACAGAGGAAAAAGTGAATATCGAAATGAGAAAAAACTGTTCAAATAAACTTTATCGTGCGATTTTTTTTCGAGCTCTTTTTTAATAAAATCTAATTCTTGTTGCTTGGAACAATACAACACCTGATAACCATCTTTATTGAACCACTTATCTGATTCAATTCCAGAATACTTTACTTCTAAATTTAAATCTCTGTCGCGAGTTATGATCTTTAAATCTACTTTTTCACTTAGCTGATTCGCTAACCTATGAACACTTTGAATTGGCCCACCAGCCTTATAGCCTGGGAAATACCAATCGGTGATTATTAAAACTTTCGGTTTATTTGACTTCATTCTTTTGCATCCAATCAGAAAGCGCAACCAAAGGCCATACTCTTGACCAGGTAACCATTTTTGAATCGTTTAAAAAAGAACTCCAAAGCGAATTAATTCCGGGAGCGCTGAAAGCTTCGTGTTGTTTCAGTAAATCAAGACGTTCTTCGCAAAACAATTTCAAATCAGATTTCATCCATTCTGCCCACGGCAACACAAAGCCCATCTTTGGACGATCTATGATTTCGCTTGGTAAAAGCTCAGCAAAGCTATCTACCAACAACTTTTTAGCGGTATGCGGGTACTTTACAACATCTGGCACTTGCATCACGTATTCGATCAACTCATGATCTAAGAATGGTACACGCACCTCTAAGGCATGCGCCATCGACATTTGATCGGTATCTCTCAGCAACACATTTTGCATATAGGTACTCATTTCCACTACACCTATTCTGCTCAATGTTGGCAGCATCGCAAATTCTTGGTATTGCTCTAATTCATACACCATCTGCTTCACTTCGTTTTTCGTGATTCTTCCATCAAACATCAATTTTGACAGCTGTCTGTCTTGAAAAATGGTTCTGAAAACAGGATATAGATGCTCTAGATCAAAGTAATCTAAGGTGAAAATTTCTTTGGCTTTTGAAGATGCCATAGTGCCTTTGTAGAGGTGATATGCCCTACCAGCTAAGGCACGCATGGGTTTTGGAAAACTCACCATCCAGTTTTGTTCGGCAATAGACGGGATGCGAGTAAAAACATCGTAACCCGCAAACAGCTCATCTCCTCCTAACCCAGAAAGCGCAACGGTAATTCCCATTTTCTTGGTCTCACGAGAAACGATCCATGTGTTTGGACCATCGCCCGAAGGATGATCAATAGCATCAAGCGCATCAGGCAGTGCTGCTAAAAAATCACTTGGTTTCAATTTGATCTCATGATGATTTGTACCAAATTTTCGGGCTACTTGAGCAGCATAATTGGCTTCTGAAAATGCTGATTCATCAAACGAAACATTAAAGGTATCGACTTTCTTTCCGAGTTTTTCGGCCATGATTCCAACCAAAAGACTAGAATCGATGCCTCCAGAAAGAAAGGCACCAACAGGCACATCGGCTATCATTCTGCGCTCAACAGAAGCTACTAACTTCTCTCTTATATTTTTCTGAATTTTTATTGGGTCTTGATCAAAATGCAGCTTTTGCCAAGGTTTCCAATACTCTTTAATTTGAATTTCGCCCGAACCTAACATCATATAATTGCCTGGCATCAGCATTTTGATGCCATCAATGAGTGTATTGGGCGCGTGCACTGTTTGGTAGCGTAAATACTCAATCAACGATTTTTTACTGAGCTTTCGCTCCACTACTTCGGTTTCTAAAATAGCACGAAGCTCCGATGCAAATACCACCGATTGCTCATGCATGGCATAATACAAAGGCTTAATTCCGACCCGGTCGCGCGCTATCCACAGCTTTTCTTCGTGCGAATCCCACAAGGCAAAAGCAAACATACCGTTCAGCATTTGTAGGCACTTGATTCCCCATTTTGCGAAAGCGGCTAAGATTACTTCTGTATCTGAACCGGTTTGAAAAAGATAAAAATCAGAAAGCTGGCTTTTAAGTTCTTGAAAATTATAGATTTCACCATTGAAGACAATCGTAAATCTACCATCAAATGAATGAAAAGGTTGATTGGCACCAGAACTAAGATCAATGATAGAAAGCCTGCGATGACCAAGCACTGCGTTTTCGCCTTTCCAAACTCCTTCGGCATTGGGTCCACGATGGGCCATTTTGGCCAGCATTTTACCCGTTAATATTTCAGCATCGGGCATGTTTTCTAACCCAAATATCCCTGCTATTCCACACATAGTGCGAAGGTAGATTTAGATGCCAAATATCAGCCATGCTTAGGGAGAAAACTCAGGAGCTTAGACGCCCAAACTTCTGGCGAATTTTTGCTTCCGAGCTTGTGACTTTGTTGCGCCATATCCTTCAAATGCATTTGACTCAAATTCGCCACTTTTACCATAGCCTGATACAAAGAATAAACCGAACCCGATTGGAACTCGAAGCCATTTTCTGCTTCTATTAAATAAGCTTCTTTTGAGCCAATTTGATCACTTAAAAGCAACGGAAAACCAGCTATAGCCATTTCTTGCACCGAAACGCCCCAAGGCTCGAAATGGCTTGGGAGAATATAAACTCCAGTATCCCTTAATATCGGCAATAATTCTGACGGTTGCTTAAAGCCAAAGTGCTTAATTCCGTCTGCTTCTACCCTATTTTGGAACTCATCGCCTGTACCCGCACACCAAAGTTCCCAATCTGGATAATCCTTTTTAAGCATCAGAAAAGCTTCCCACATATCAAAAATGCCTTTGTGCTTTACGTACCTGCCCAAATAAAGAAAACGCTTAGGAATGGACTGCTTTGAGTCGATCAATTCTTTGTAATACCTACCAAACTTTTGAGTATCTGCCGAATAAAAACCAGTTTGAATATCTTGCGCTCTAAATCCCAATTTTAGTGCATACTTTGTTTGAACCAGTCCTGGAACAAATGCCTTCTTAAAACTCCGTTTAATAGTTATAGGGCTTATCAAGCTGGCAAGTTGTTGCTTTAAGCTTCCAGTCCAATGATTATCTAAGGACAAAATGGTAACAGCTTCATTTTGAAGTGCCCGGCACACTTTTACGTATCCTTTATCCATCCACCCACTTGACAAAATAAGGTCAGGCTTAAAAGATCTAACCTTAAACAAAAGTTGTTCATCACTAAGCGTCTCTCGAGAATGCAACTCATCCACAAAAGTCAAATCAAACTGAAACGGAGCCTCGGAATTTATTGGCCAATGCACCAACATAATTTTTGCTCCATTTACTTTTAAAGCGCGGAGACAAGCTATGGTGTAATCAGCAAGTTCGCTATATAGTATGGTTATTTTCAAACCCAATGTTTCACGAAAGGTAGATGAGAACAGATTTGTATAAAGCTAACTACAGCAAACGGTATTAAAAACAAATACGGGTGTAAAAAATAACGCTGTTCTACGTAACCAACCAACAGAGGCATAATTAAAATAAAACTCAAAACAATTATCCTAAAAAGATGTAAACCAGGATGCTTATTTAGTCTTAAAATGCCTATTAATCCTAAGAAAGTAACAAAATAAAGCAGCATTAAATTTCCTCCTTTAATTACTTTCTGCACAACAGACATTTCAGATAACTCAGGAAATGGAAAAGGGGTAGTGAGTTTTCTATGGAAAATAAAAAGTTTGGTAAGTTTCAACTTAGCAACTACCAAAATATAAAACGGTGCTTCTTCTTTTAAAATAGTTTCTACGTTATACAAATCATCGAGGTATTTTGATTGTACCCTATCATAATCTTTGCTTTTTCTGTCCAACTTTTTTAATGTCTGATAATCATTTTTGAGTTTTTGAATCTGAGCTGGATTGAAATTAGGAGTGGTTGGTAGACTTGACAAGTCAAAATCATCCAAATAATAACTATCATCCAAAAACCAATCACCCATTGTGTAATCGGAAAAATCGACCATATCATAGCCTAACAAAGTAATGAGCTCCATACTGGCAATGCGTTCTGGTGGAAATGCATTTGGAAGCGCTTCACTAACCTTCATTTGAAGTGGAATGATTTGATTGAATCGAATATGGTTTCTGATGGTCCAGATGGATATAAAAAAGACTGGAACTATGACAAAAGCCAGAAGCTTCTTCAGAGTCTTCAAAGTGACTAGTTGCTTTGATTGCCGAAATGATGAATAAAGCATAAGTATCGTAAGGAAGGGAAGGATAAAACCCACAATTGGTCGAATAAAAATACTTACCGATAAACACAATCCACTGTAAAGAAGCAAGCTGTAATTTAAGTCTTTTGTATATTGAAATCTTGTAAAATAGTAGAGAGAAAAAATTAAAAAGCTAACATTCAAACTCTCAGAAAGAGCAAAGTGATCATAAATACCTACAAAAGACGACCCTGCAAAAATCACCATAGTGAATCCAGCAACTAATTGATTTTCAGTTCTTTTAAGAACCATCTTTCCGAATGCCCAAATAGCTACGATACTGGCCATTAACTGGAAAAATCCGATTAAAAGAAACGCAATATTTGACCCAAACAAGGCGTAAAAAGGGAGAAAAAACGGCAATAGGCCTGGCATTCTAAGTGCCCAAAATGAAGTAATCCCTGTCTTCTGATCTACACTTCCGTATACACCTTGATCAGCTAAGTTTATTAATGGTTGATAGTAGCTATCTGTGTCTTTTGATGAATAAAGTAAAAAATTTATCGCCTCTGACCTAGTGTCTTGTTGAAAATAATAAGTAAGAACCGAGTAAATTGCAAGCTTTAAAACGATTGCGAAAAAAAACCATCTTTTAAAAGGAATCTGCCTCATCACTTAGCCTAATACCTCTATGACAGTGTTTATAACATATTGAATTTCATCGTCATTCATCGGAACAAAAATTGGTAACAATACGCTATTATCTGAATAAAATTCAGTTTTCTCAAGTGAAGTATAATCGCAACCTTCGTAGGCCTTTTCTCTATGCGCAGTCATAATTCCTCTTCGAGTAGCAACACCTCTATCCAGCATTCGCTGCATAAACTCATTTCTAGAAACACCTAGCTGAACTTCATCCATGATTAGTGCATAAGACTGAAAATTGGTTATTGTTTTTTCGTTATCTCGAGGAAGAATTAATCCTTTAATCGATTGAAAAGCTTGATTGTAGCGCGAAGCTATTTTTCTGCGTTCTGAAACAATTTCATTTAGTCTTTGCATCTGGTATATTCCAACGCCAGCCTGAATATCAGTCATTCTGTAGTTGTAACCAACTTCTAGGTACTCTTCTATAATAACTTGCTGAGATTCATGTCTTACTCTATCGTTAATACTCATACCATGTTGCCTTAACAATCTCAATCTGTCAGCATAATCTTGCCTTGAAGTGGTAATCATTCCGCCATCTCCTGTGGTTATTACCTTTCGAGGATGAAATGAAAAACAAACTAAATCAGAATGGCTTCCGATTTTTTTTCCACTATATGATGAACCAATAGCGCAGGCGGCATCTTCAATAAGCACTAAATTATGTTCTTGGCAGAGCTTGGAAAAGCCATCAATATCTGCTGGCATTCCAATTTGATGTACCAAGAGTATTGCTTTAGTTTTAGGCGAAATTAAGGCCCGTGCTGAAGAAATATCAAGATTGAAATTTTCATCAACTTCACCAAATACGGGTATTGCACCAACGTACTTTATTGAATTTGCAGTTGCGATGTAGGACATGGACGGACAAATAACTTCATCTCCTTGCTTCACACCTGCTACTATCATACTAAGATGAAGCGCTGTAGTACAATTTGATACAGCGATAGCATGTTTAGCACCAGTATAATCAGTAAATCTCTTTTCAAACTCAGCTACCTTCGGGCCTTGAGTAACCCAACCACTCAAAATGGCCTCACTGGCAAGTTGCGCCTCCTCTCGGCCTAACCACGGTTTTGATATAGGAACTTTCATCATTTGCTCCAATTTATTGTCTTCAAATCTTTTAATAAGTCTTTTGACTGCTTTAATGCTTTGTAATATTCGATTGTGTTTTTAATTCCATTTTCAAAAGTTACTTCTGGCTTGTACGGGAGAACTGCCCTTAGCTTGCTTGAGTCTACCCAAAGACGTGGAACATCTGCAGGTCTATCTTGTAAATATTCTATTTCACCTTTAAAATCAGGCAGGTTCAAAAGGATCGTATGAACAAGCTCCTTCATCGAAATTTCTAAACCCGTTCCTAAATTAAAGGTGTCACCTTTCAGGCCATCAAGTTTCATTAAATCGCACAAAACTCGAGCAGTATCTTTTACATAAAAAAAGTCTCTTGTTACACTGCCATCACCAAAAATAACAGGAGGTTGGCCATAGAGTGCTTTTACAATAGTTCTAGGAATAATTTCGCCAGCATCGCCTTCATAGTGGGCACGTGGTCCGTAATTATTAAATATTCGAATAACCGTTGCATCAAGGCCAAAACATTCAGTATAAGAGATGGTATAGTGCTCTCCAACCAACTTGCTCGAGCCATACACAGTTATTGGTTTAGGTAAATAAGTTTCTTTAATTGGAAATGTATCAACCTTGCCATATACCTCTGATGTTGAAATGTAAAAGAATTTTTTTACTCCCTCAGCTTTTCCAGCTTCTAGAGCATTAAGGGTACCGGTTGCATTTACATCATGGTTTTCTTTT
>CAZWXC010000023.1:0-12735 GCA_964637935.1 uncultured Flavobacteriales bacterium
AGGTGTAAGCTGATTTTGAAGCTAGACCTGAAGTCAATTTTTTAAGTTTTACTTTATGATTGCTTCCTATTGGTTGCATCTGTTCATGGCCAAATACTTCACCAAAAGTGAGCGGCCATTTCACCTTGTCAGCATCAACGGCAGCAGTCATCAAATCTTTAGAAATGTATGCGAATGGATCTTTGGTAACAGTTGTCAAATTCACAGTAAAAGGAAGGTTTTCAAACGCAAAATCTTCTGCGTTTTCAATCTTAATATGCTCGCTGTGCTGTGCCTTTGATTTTATAAAAAGTGTGCTATTACTTTTCACGCAAGTGAAAGAATGCGATAAAATTTGTTTCCCGTTTTTGTTGGCTTCAACAATACTTTTCGCTTGATCGCGGTTAAACCCAAATGTTGAAATGGCATGGTAAACCCAAGTGTGTTTTTCTTTTTCAGGAATGGTATTTAAATTCAATGAAAAGCCATCGGCCTCTTTAATAATAAGAGACTCGGCCATGGCTTTTACCGCTGCGCCATCTTCTGCAAGTAATTTGATGCTGGTTTTTAATTTATTAATTGCTGTTGGGTCAATATCATGTTCGATCAACGGCAGTAAATGATGGCGAATTCTATTTCTCAAATACGCATCGCTCAGGTTCGAACTATCTTGTCGAAAAGCGATTTTTTCCGCTTCCGCGAAAGCGTCAATTTCTTGTCTACTTGCCCAAAGCATTGGCCGAACCACGTTTTCGCGTTGCGCTGGAATAGCTTTTAAACCATGGATTCCAGTACCGCGCATGAGCTGAATAAAAAGTGTTTCGAGCGCATCATTTGCATGATGAGCAGTAGCTATTTTGGTATAGTTATATGTGTTACAGAGTTCATCAAAAAACTGGTAGCGAATCTCGCGTGCAGCTTCTTGCACATTGCTATGCGCTTTGTCAATGCTGGCTTTTTTTACATGGATTTCTAAACCTAATTGACCAGCTGTTTCTGTCACCAAGGCTTCGTCTGCATCAGAATCTGCTCCACGCAATTGATAATTAATGTGCGCAATAGTTAGTGTGTAGCCAGCTTGATGGAGCAAATGCAACAATACCATGCTGTCTTTTCCGCCACTTACGGCTACCAAAACATGATCGGTTTCGGTAAGCAATTGTGATTCTGAAAGGTGCTGTTTTAGTACAGAAAGCATGGCGCTAAAGTAGGTCAGATTTAGTCACCAGCGATGCTAGCAATCAGCTGTTGAATCGGTTTGAACTTTACTAAACACTCTTCATATTCTGCCTCTCGATCACTTAAAATGGTGATGCCACCGCCTACATGACAACTCAAATAGTGCGTTTGCTCATCGTATAAAAGGGAACGAATAATCACATTGAAATCGGCTTGGCCATTGGGCGTAAAAAAGCCGATGGTTCCTGAAAATAATCCGCGTTTTGTATGCTCAAGTGATTCTATAATTTGCATCGCTCTAACCTTAGGCGCGCCAGTCATACTACCCATCGGAAAGCATTTGAGCAGCGCATCGTTCAGTTGGTTTTTGTGGTTTAATTCGGCAGTCACCGTAGAGTACATCTGATGCACTTTCGGATACGTTTCTATGCGGTATAGTTCAGGAACTTTTACGCTGCCTTTTGCTGCAAAATGAGATAAATCGTTGCGAACCATGTCCACAATCATCACGTTTTCTCTTCGGTCTTTTTCACTCGATTTTAAGAAATCAATTTGCGTTTGATCTTCGTTTTCATTTGCGCCACGTGCCGCTGTTCCCTTCATGGGTTGCGACACCAAGGTTTTTCCGCTCGCTGCAATAAATCGCTCAGGACTAAAAGAAATGCACCTTTTTTCTTTGATTTTATAAAAGACCGAAAACGGATTTGGATTTTGAGAAAACCCTTTCCAAAAAAGGTCCGCGGGCGAAACTTGTGTGTTTTCCCAATAAAACTCTTGGCAATAATTTGCTTGATAAATATCGCCACGCTGCAAGTGCTGTTGCAGCGAATTCATTGCCGATAAATATTCTTGTTTGGTGAGTCGGCTTTGCTGTTTACCGATGCTATACTCCTGTTTTACAATAGTATTTTCTACCGATTTAATAACGCTGGTGATTTCATTTTGGGTGAAATCGGTGGTGTGAAAAAGCGCTTGCCATTGAGATGATTTCTTAAGAAAAACTACTTGTGGAATCGTGTATTTCAATTCCGGAAAGTCAATTCCATCTTGGTTTTCAGATTGCAATTTTTCCAATCGATTTTTAACATCATAACTCAAATGAGAAACGATGAAATCTTTGGAATCATTGACGAGTTTGGCTAGACCTTCTGGATTGAATTCATCTACCGAAGTTTTTATTCCAAAACCCGCAAATACCTCGAATTGAAAGTCGTTTTGATTTCCCCAACCTTTTCCTTTAAAGCAAAAAGAGAATGCTTGTTGGTCGAGAAAATGAAGCAATTTTTCTTCGAAATGCTCCGAAGGCGAAATTGAAAAACGGGTTCTCAATTAGCGCGTTTTTACCAAATGTTCTAAAGCGTCAATCCAAAGCGGATGGTCGTTCAAGCTTTCAACAAGTTGCACTTTTTCACCACCGTGTTCTTCAAATATTTCTTGGTATTCATCACCAATTTCAATCGTTGTTTCTAGGCAGTCGGCAACAAAAGCAGGCGAGAATGCAAGAAGTTTTTTTGCTCCTTTTTTAGCCTGTTCTTCTACCACTTTATCGCTAAAAGGCTCAAGCCATTTTTTATCTAATCGACTTTGAAAGCATACGGTGTATTTATCTTCAGGAATACCCAAACCAGCTGCCAAAAGGCGCGTTGTGGCAAAGCAAGTGGCTTTGTAGCAATACTTGTTGGTTTCGTCTAATTCGTGCTCACAATTGTGGTTTTGGCATAAATCGGTGTCGCCATCATACACTTTGTCTACATGGCGCTCTGGTAAACCATGGTAAGAAAACAGCACGTGATCATATTCTTGCCAATTGTATTCTTTGCCGCGAGCGATTAGCGCTTCCATAAATTTTGGATCATCCCAATATTGGCTGATGATCGTTAGCTCCGGAATTACCCACCATTTTCTAATCACATTCATAGCTTCTTCTAATGCAGAACCTGTGCTAGCCGATGCGTAATGAGGAAAAAGCGGAAGAAGAATAATCTTCTTAGGGTTCGTTTTTCTAATTTTTTCTAAAACAGAGGGAATACTTGGGTTTTTGTAGCGCATGGCCAACTCCACAACATAGTCATCACCCAATTGCGCTTGTAATTTTGCCTTTACACTTTCGCCATGAATCATAATCGGTGAACCGTTTTCTGTCCAAAGCTCTTTGTAAATCTTGGCGCTTTTTGGTGCTCTAAATGGCACAATAATCAGGTTTACCAATATTTTGCGCACTAACCACGGAATGTCAATCACACGCGGATCGTTCAAAAATTGCGATAAATAGCTGCGAACTTTGCTTACGCTTGGGTCGTCTGGAGTACCGAGATTTATAAGTAATACCGTTGTTTTTGACATGGTTTTTTCTTCTTTGATAAAAATGCTAGAGCGATGAAACGCTTTTGTAATAGCGATTGTTTATGTTGAGTGAGCCCTTTTTAGTGGTGTGCAAAAGTGCTGGTTTCAATAATATTTCATCGTAAGTAATCGGCATGTTTTTTCCATCACGATGCAGTGTGATATTCACTGTTTGATTATCTCCAAAATCCTCAATCGGAATCACCACTAAAATCCAGTTTCCGAGCACTGCTCTGGTATGATCACCAATTTCAGAAAGTTGAAAATTTACTTCCTTTCCATCGATGTAATCTGAGTGCCAAACTTGAGTGTTTACCGTGTTTTGGCTCGATGCTTCAAACCAAAAACTCAACTCATAAACAGTTGAATCTTTTAGTTTAAAATTCAGTGGAACAAGCTTAGTCCAATCTGTTCTGTTTGCCGTTGCAGCGCCTTTACCTTCAAAAGAAAGCGCTGTGGAAATACCATCAAAACTTCGGTAAAAAAGCAAGTTCTCGATATTCATTGAGTCGCCATTAATTTCCATCGCATCAGTGCTCCAAACTTTGGCTTTGGTTCTGTTTTCGTGAAGAATGTCTTCAAAATCTTTCTCAGAAATACTCCTCAATTCAAACCCATTTTTCTTAAAAAGAGACTTTGAGTGGTAAATTAATTGTGTTTGATATCCTTCTAAACCAACGTGTTGATCTACAAACAATAAATAGGGTTTGCCTTTTAAATTAGTTAAAATTTGAGGTTTGTCAAGCAGTAAGTAATTCCATTCAAGTGATTTAAGCGTTTGACTCAATGATGTTCTACTCATGTGTACGCTGGTAAGCGGTAAACCAGATTCTTGGCTCAAGGCAAATGATTTTGCAATGTTCTCTTGTTTGTCTGATGTTCTGAAATTTTCTGAACCTGTATGAAAATAGGGCAGTGGGATAATGGCTTGAAAATCTGCTGCATTCAGGTTTGACTCAGCAAAAAACGGCTCGCTCATTACTTTGCTGCCGTGGGTTGTGTAGTCAATAATGTGCGTTTTATAAGAATAGACTTCGTACCAAAGAATCCCAAAAAACAACATAACCACAGACATGGATTTCTTTGAAATGTCTTGCATGAAGTAGTGACCAATTTCAACTGCTGCGAATAGATTTACTGCATAGTAGAAAACAAACGAAAACCTTCCAATTCCTCTAAATTGTTGCAAGGGGCCGCTGTAATCAAGTAGCTTTTCAAGAGGTCCGATCACAAATGGGAAACCGATGGAAAGTAACAAAATTGGTAGTGAAGCCGTGATACTGAAAAGGGCGAATTTTCTTATCGAGTTTAATTCACTATACCAATTTTTAATGTTGGTTTTGAACGCTGAGTACAATGCCCAAATGCTTCCCGCAAATGCAAAAAATCCTACGTAAAAACTACCTTCGGCCGCTGTTTTGTATAGAAATGGCAGTGCACTTTTTATCGGATTCATATACCATTGAGCCACGGGCATAAATATGCTAGAAAGTGTTGCTCGATACACTAAGAATCCATAAGGGCTTGCGGGTCGGTCGCTAACTGGGTCGGTCAATGAAAGGGTAATTTGAAATAAAAGCATCCCACCAAATGCAATCCAAAAAGTGTTTGCCCAAGCTTTCAAAGATTTGAGTTGACGTTCACTTGTTTGTTCCACAATTCTGAATAAAAACACAAACAACGAAGCCATTGCTGTGAAGTAAGGATGAATAAATCCGACCAAAAAGAGCAAGATTAAAACGGGTATCCAGCTTTTGGCCGATTTTTTTTGCCATGCTCTGAAAATCAACACGAAAAGCAGTGGAATTATAAATCCGTAGGCCAGTGAATAATGTCCGCTTAATCTCACCAATTGCGGTGACAAAAGCATGATTCCTGCGCTTGATAGCGCTGCAAACCAAGGTTTAGTTCCAATTTTTAAGATCAGGTTCGAAAGAAATATTGCTCCTAGTAAATATGAACCGAAAAGTATGATTGGTAATAACCAAATTAGGTTTTGTTCAACCGGTAAAAAAGCATTTAGCCAGCGTAAAATAGTTGCTATTAAAGGCTGATTGTCGGTAAAAAGCAAGTGCTCGCCAGTAGGATAATTCATGCCACTAAACCACCAACTTGACTGGTCATGCGCAATGTGATAAGCTAGCGTGTAGTAGTTTTTTACACCATCGGGACCGATTCCCATTAGTTGGGTTTTCCATATCTCAAAAGCATCTCCATAAAAAATGAAAGCAGCCGCTAAAAACACCACAGCGGTGTATAAAAAGGTAGAGATTTTGAGGTTCACTAATAAGAGCTTTGAAGCGCGAATCTAAGTTTTATCGTTGCGCATACGGTAGCACTTAAATTTTAGTGTGCTGGTTGATCATTTTTCTGTGGCAACTTGCATTATATTTAGCGTCTGTAAAGCACTTAGATTTAAATTCAAGTTCAATCTTTAAAATAGAATACGTTATGAAATTTATGCGAACTGCCCTGTTGGCGACCGTTTGTGCACTAGGATTCTTCTCACTTAGTTCCTTTTTAGATGCTGGCGAAGGCGAAATAACGATTGGTCAACAATTGCCTATGATGGCAATGGACATGGTAGATGTTTCGGGTGCTGAATACACCTTAAGAGGTCTGCACCAAGAAAATGGCCTTTTGGTAATATTTTCATGTAATACTTGCCCATTTGTGCTTCAATGGGAAGATAGATACAATGATTTATATGAATTGTGTGCAAAAAACAACATCGGAATGGTGCTTGTAAATAGCAATGAAGCCAAGCGCGCTGGTGAAGACTCAATGGTTAAGATGAAAGAAAAAGCCAAGGCTGAAGGTTACAAAATGCCTTACGTGTTGGATGAAGATCATGTGGTAGCGGATGCTTTCGGAGCTAAAACTACACCTCACGTTTTTCTATTTAATCGCGATGCAAACTTGGCTTACCGTGGCGCTATCGATGATAATGGCGAAAACAAAAACGAGGTAAATCAAGCATATTTGAAGAACGCTATCAATGCAATGATTGCAGGTGAACCAATTACTCCAGACATGACAAAGTCAATTGGTTGCAGCATCAAGCGCACTAATTAATTACAGCACAACCTTAATCAAAAGCGCTAATTCATTGAGTTAGCGCTTTTTTTATGTCTTACACTTTCGTGGAAAGATTGTTATCAAAAAACTTTCGGGCCACTTTAAAATGAAGCCACATCTTTGCAGCCAATTTTTGGTTTTCATAATGGACAAACTCAATGTTTTGCTTTTAGGTGGCGGTGGTAGAGAACACGCAATGGCCTGGAAAATGGCTCAAAGCCCGCTTTTGAACCAACTTTATATTGCTCCAGGAAATGGTGGCACGGCAGAAGTTGGAACAAATCTACCTTTTGGCGATAGTGATTTTGAAGCCATGAAAATGGCCATTTTGGAGAAAAATATTTCTCTAGTGATTGTTGGTCCTGAAGCGCCATTAGTAAAAGGTGTGCGTGAGTTTATCGAAAATGATGACGCAATTAAGCATGTTAAAATTGTTGGGCCAGGCGCAGAAGGAGCACAGCTAGAAGGAAGTAAAGCCTTTTCGAAAGCTTTTATGCAGCGTCACAATATTCCTACAGCCAGATATGGCGAGTTTAATGGAGAGCAAATAGTAAGTGCTAAGGCATTTTTAAGTGAATTCAATCCACCATATGTGCTCAAGGCAGATGGCTTAGCAGCAGGAAAAGGGGTTTTAATTATTGATGATCGAACAGAAGCAGAATTGGCGCTGGAAGACATGTTGCTTGGCGGCAAATTTGGCGCAGCAGGCAACAAGGTGGTGATTGAAGAATTTCTAAATGGAATTGAACTCTCTGTGTTTGTTTTAACAGACGGAAACGATTACTTGATTTTGCCAGAGGCAAAAGATTATAAACGAATTGGTGAAGGCGATACTGGTTTAAATACTGGTGGAATGGGTTCAATTTCACCGGTTCCTTTTGCAGATGCTGCCTTTATGGAAAAAGTGAAGCAAACCATTGTTGAGCCTACAATATCTGGCTTGAAAAAAGACCACATTAGTTACAATGGATTTGTGTTCGTAGGCTTAATGAATGTGGATGGAGAACCAATCGTAATTGAATATAACAGCCGAATGGGCGATCCTGAAACAGAAAGCGTAATGCCTCGCATCAAGAATGATGTCCTCGAAATACTGTGGAATTGTGGTAATCAAACCTTAAAAAACAGCAAAATTGAGGTTGATGAGCGCACCGCAGCATGTGTTATGTTGGTTTCAGGCGGATATCCCGAAGATTATGAAAAGGGAAAAGTAATGTCTGGCGTTGAAGCAAATACTCAAACCTTGGCTTTTCATGCGGGCACCACACTCAAAGAAGGAAAGCTCGTTACTGCTGGTGGTAGAGTAATAGCCTTCACTAGTTTGGCAAATAGTCTTGAAGAAGCGCTTGCACTTAGCTACAATAAAATAGCCGAGGTCAAATTCGATGGTATGTACTATCGAACCGACATCGGCTTTGATCTTAAGTGATATTAATGTTAGCTAAAGGCGAAAGAAGATTTACTTTAAAGTACCGTTTTCAGCGGCTTCTTTATTGTATTTCGCCATTCTTCTGATCCAGCCAAGCATCATGATAAACCCAACTGCCATAATAAGATAGTTGAAGTTGTTTCCAAGCATTTCTAAAATAACAAATGATGAAGCGACCAAATCTCCTAATCCTGCTATAAATTCTGCATCCATGTCTAACAAAGTTTGCGGCAAAACTATAAAACCCATCCATTACTTTGGCAGTCAACTTAAGTTTGTCTGCTTTCTTTTAAAATGATCAAGTTTTTAAGACATAATGATGGTGCACTTCCGCTGTTTTCAGTGATAATTTTGCTGTTGTATTCGGTTGTAAATGTGTTGGTTAGTGGCTTACCTCATTACCAAGATATTTTTCAATCTAATCATGAAAATTATGTAGGCTGGTTGATTTGGGTTTCACAAATTATGCTGGTTTTTACGGTTTTGTTTTTGGCAAATCGGGTATTTCAGCAATTTGCACTGCTTAATAGAATCTCAAACTTGCCGTTGTTTTTAGGGGTTGTTACTTATTGTGCAACTCCTTCTTCCATTAATCATCCATTTGTATGGTTGGCTCTTGGTCTTATACTTTGGTATTTGTCTTCGGTGTATTCTTCAATGATGGGAGAAAGGCCAAAGCAAAATGCCTTTTGGAGTGGTTTTGCGCTCGGTTCTGCTGCTTGGTTTTTTAGTCCTGTTTTGTTTTTTGTGCCACTTTTTTTTCAATCGGGTTTCTCATCGGGCATGCTCAATTTGAGGCGATTGATAATTCATATCGTTGGCTTCATTTTACCTACTTACCTCATTATTACATTCGTTTATTTGATTTACGATGAAGTTATGTGGCCAACTTGGCTGCATAATCGTTGGGCCGTTTTTAATCTTTCTGATTCAAATTTTTGGACATTGGCCTTCATGATTTTAACGCATATCATGCTGATTATGGCGGCAACAACTAGTTTGAAATCATCCACAATTCGCGAAAAAAGAAGGTTTTTTCTACTCATAACAATGAGCTTGTTAGCTCTTGTGGCAGGTATATTTAATAATGCTTCGGTTTGGCTTGTTCTTTCCATCATTCCGTCAAGCGCAGTGTTTTCAAGGCTTTTTTTACAAATGGAAAAGCGTTGGGTTCAAGAAACCATCTTTGGTATTTATGTGCTATTGATTATTGGTTTAAACCTATAAAAAGCTACTCGTCAAAAGCTGGTGATTAATACCTTTGACAACTTAATATTCTTCCTATGAAATTTGGTGTGATAACCTTTCCTGGATCAAACTGCGATCAGGACATGATTTATGTTTTAGAAACCATTATGGGCCAAGAAGTTGTGAAGCTTTGGCATAAAGATACAGATCTACAAGGTGTTGATTTTGTGGTTGTTCCAGGTGGTTTTTCATATGGTGACTATTTAAGGTCAGGTGCCATTGCCAGATTTTCGCCCATTATGAATGAGGTGATCGAGTTTGCCAAAAGAGGAGGTTATGTATTTGGTGTGTGCAACGGATTTCAAATCCTTTGCGAAAGCGGACTGTTGCCCGGAACTTTGCAACACAATGTAAACCAGCAATTTATTTGCAAGAATACTTTCCTAAGAACAGAAACAACAAATGCTTTGGTAACGCGCACTATGACCAAAGGCGAAGTGGTTAAAATTCCAATCGCTCATGGTGAAGGAAACTTTTATGCGCCAGATGATTTGTTGAAGCAAATCGAAGATAACGATCAGGTTCTATTCAGATATTGCGATGAAAATGGCGAAGTAAATGCTGAAAGCAATCCGAACGGAGCTAAAAACAACATTGCAGGCATCTGCAACGAAACAAGAAACGTATTTGGAATGATGCCGCACCCAGAGCGCGCTGCAGATTCGTTTTTAGGTAATGAAGACGGTCGCAAGCTTTTCGAGTCAATTTTGGCTGAAGTTCTTGTTTAATTATATTAGCATTTGATTGGCAATTGTTTCGTCTAGAATTGGGTTTTAGAACTTTTACAAACTGTTGCTGTTTCTACACCAGAATTTAACCACATGGCTGAAAACCTATTCAAGGCTGGCGAACTACTCTCGCAAATTGAGATTCCTGCCGATTTAAGATCAAAAATTACTGAAGATCAACTACCTCAAGTATGTGATGAGCTTCGTGATTTTATCATTGATGTTGTTTCTCAAAAGGGTGGTCACTTTGGTGCTAGTCTTGGCGTGGTTGAACTAACTGTTGCGTTGCACTATGTTTTTAATACTCCAGAAGATCAGCTGGTTTGGGATGTTGGGCACCAAGCTTACGGACACAAAATTCTAACAGGACGCAGAAGTGTTTTTCATACCAATAGAAAATATAAGGGGATAAGCGGTTTCCCTAAAATCAAAGAAAGCGAATACGATACTTTCGGTGTAGGTCACTCATCTACCTCAATCTCTGCCGCCCTAGGAATGGCTGTCGCTAACAAGTACAAAGGCAATACAAAACGTCAACACATTGCTGTGATAGGCGATGGAGCCATGACCGCAGGTTTAGCGTTTGAAGGTTTGAATCATGCTGGTGTTGAGAATTCTAACCTACTGGTGGTTTTGAATGACAATTGCATGAGCATTGACCCGAATGTAGGTGCTTTAAAAGAATATTTGACTGATATCACTACTTCTCACACTTACAATAGGGTGAAGGATGAAGTATGGCATTTGCTCGGAAAAGTGAGTAAATTCGGGCCAAATGCTCAAGAAATTGTTCAAAAAGTAGAGCATAGCATAAAGTCAAGTTTACTGAAAGATTCTAATCTTTTCGAAAGCTTGAAATTCAGATATTTTGGTCCAATTGATGGCCATGATGTGATCAGAATGAAGAAAGTAATGGAAGATTTGAAAGATATTCCAGGTCCTAAAATTCTTCATTGCATTACCAAAAAAGGAAAAGGCTACGAACCAGCAGAAAAAGGTTCGCCAACCAAATGGCATGCGCCAGGGCTGTTCAATAAAGACACAGGTGAAATCATTAAAGTAACTCCTGTTAGTCCGCAACCACCTAAATATCAAGATGTTTTCGGTCATACCATAGTTGAGTTGGCTGAGAAAAACGATAAAATAATGGGTGTAACGCCTGCAATGCCAAGTGGAAGTTCATTGAATATTATGATGGCGGCAATGCCAAACAGAGCTTTTGATGTGGGTATTGCAGAGCAGCATGCTGTTACGTTTTCAGCTGGTTTAGCTACTCAAGGATTAATCCCGTTTTGCAACATCTATTCTTCATTCATGCAGCGAGCTTATGATCAGGTTATACATGATGTTGCTATACAAGAATTGCCCGTAGTGTTTTGCTTAGATAGGGCAGGTGTTTCGGGTGCTGATGGGCAAACTCATCATGGTGCATATGACATTGCGTACATGCGCTGTATTCCAAACCTAATTGTTTCATCTCCAATGAATGAGGAAGAATTGAGGAACCTCATGTATACTTCTCAATTGGAAGAAACAAATGCTTCTTTTGTGATCAGATATCCGCGTGGTGAAGGTGTAATGCCAGATTGGAAAACGCCATTCAAAAAGATAAAAGTTGGCACTGGAAGAAAAGTGCTAAACGGTGATCAAATTGCTATTTTGACCATTGGACATATTGGAAACGAAGGCCTGAAAGCGGCAGATAATCTTAAGAAGAAAGGAATAAGCGCAGCGCTTTATGATATGCGTTTTGTGAAGCCACTTGATGAACTTTTGTTGCACGAGGTTTTCGGTAAGTTCGACAAAGTTATAACCGTTGAAGACGGCTGTGTTCAAGGCGGTTTTGGTAGTGCTATTTTAGAGTTTATGGCCGACAATCAATACCATTCAAAAGTGGTAAGATTGGGTATGCCTGACAGAGTAGTGGAGCATGGCTCGCAAGAAGAGCTTTGGGCTGAATGTAATTATGATGCTCAAGCTATTGAAAAAGAAGCGATTAAAATGGTTCAGGGCGCTGCCTCAGTTAACGCAAATAGTTTGGCAGGATAATACCCATCCCTTCTTAACTTTGTACGTCTTTCGTACGAAGTAAGAATTAAAGAATGAGATATTTATTTGTTGTCGTCCTCTCCATTTTTTCATGGACGATTGGTGTTGCTCAAATCTCCGTTTTCCCACATAATGAAGATTTCGAAACGTTTACAACGTGCTTCGAATCTTGTACCGCACCATGTGTGCTTTCAAGCAATTGGACCAACGTTTCTACTGACGGTACTGATTGGATTACAGATGCTAATGGAACGCTTACTGCTGGGACCGGTCCAACAGCCAATGGCGGTGCAGATCATAACCCAGGAACTGCGGGTGGGAAATATTTATACCTCGAATCTACATCTTGCACCAATGTCACGGGAATAATAGAATCTCCATACCTTGATTTTACTGGAGGAACTTATCCGTACGTTACTTTTTGGTATCACATGTATGGCGGAACAATGGGCACTTTGCATGTTGATGTTTCAACAGATAGCGGTGCAACTTGGACAAATAATGTTATTCCATCAATTACGTCAAATACGAATGTTTGGCAACAAGCTACCGTTGGTCTTGGCGCATTTGGAGGGCAGATTGTAAAAGTTCGCTTTCGCGGAAATATAGGTGCAGGCTCATCTTCTGATATGGCTATTGATGATGTTACCTTTCATCTGGTAGAGCAAATGAATGTTGGAGTGACAGACGTTCGATCAAACG
>CAZWXC010000024.1:0-5297 GCA_964637935.1 uncultured Flavobacteriales bacterium
TGTAAATGGGACAGATACGGTTGCAATGCGCATTGATTTTGATACGGATATTGATGAAAACGTAACGTTCAACATCGGAGATACCATTTGTTATGTTATCGGAATTGGCGCACAATTCGACCCATCTTTACCATATACTTCAGGATACCAATTCTTCCCACAACGCGCTTCTGACGTAGATAACTCTTGCGGTAGCATACCACCACCACCAGCACAAGTTATTCCAATTTACCCTATTGAGTTGATTGAAACGGTTGATGCTAATGGAGAATTAGACTCTCTGGGTGTTACTTGCGGTATTAGGGGTGTTGTGGTTGGAATCGATATGCAAGGTGTAAACGCAAACAACTCATTTACAGTGGTTGACAACACCGGTGGATTCAGTGTTTTCAAAGGTGGAGGGTTTACTCCAGCGTACACGGTGACTGAAGGTGATAGTGTTCTTGTTTATGGGGTAGTTGGTGCATTTAATGGACTTGGTCAAATAAACGGGGACTCTATGACGGTAATTAGTTCAGGTAATGCTATTCCTGATTTTAAAACAGTTTTAAGTTTAGAAGAAGAGCATGAGTCTGAGTTAATTCGCTATGTAAACGCAACAGTTGCTCATCCTGCGCAGTGGACGGGATCAGGTAGTTATAATGTGGTTCTATATTTATGTAATGGCGATTCGGTTACAATGAGAATAGATTCAGATTCAGATATTTCGACTTCATTTCCATCTGCACCAACTGGACCATTTACGGTCAAAGGAATTGGGGGCCAATTCGATAGTTCTAATCCTTTTACAACTGGTTATCAGTTTTTCCCACAACGTGCTACCGACATTGACACTACTACTGATTATAGCGCTCCTTCATTCTTCGTAAATGAAATCATGAGCGACAATGATGCAGTAATTGCTGACGCTAGTGGTGAATTTGACGATTGGGCTGAGCTGCACAATGCAGGTACTTCTGACGTAATGCTTGCTGGTATGTTCTTTACAGACGATGCAGCTGAGCCAATGAAATACCAAGTGCCAAGCAACTCAACAGAAATGATTCCTGCTGGTGGTTATGCATTAGTTTGGTGTGATGGTGAGCCTGAGCAAGGTGATTTACACACTAACTTCAGCTTGAGTGCAAGTGGCGAATACTTTGGTGTTACTTCTTACGATGGTTGCGCTATGGTTGACGGTTTCGATTTCCCAGCTTTGGAAACGAATGCTTCTTTTGGTCGCAAGACTGATGGTAACGATACTTTGGTATCATTCCCAACATGGTCTACTACACCAAATGCAATGAACGTGCTTGACACGGTTAACTCAGTAGGCGAATTCGGTTTTGAAGCAACTCAATTGGTTGTATATCCTAACCCTACCGTTGCTAATACAACCGTTCGTTTCAACGAGAAAATCACGTTCGAAGTATATGATGTATTGGGCAACAGAGTAGCTAGCGCTAGCAACACCAATGAGTTTGCGGTTGCAAACCTTGCAAGCGGTGCTTACTTAATCAGAACTAACAATGGCGAAGTAATTCGCATGATTGTGAAGTAAGATTTCTTAAATAACTAATGAAAAGCCCTGACAATGCGCAAGCATTCGTTAGGGCTTTTTTTGTTGTATCCATTACGGTTAACTAAAAAAAGTACTATTTTTGATTAATAAAACCGTAATCATGAAAACAAAAAAAATCTTTTTGACTTCGCTGACCATTATTTCAGCGATTTTGGCACAAGCGCAGTCTAATACTTTTCCAAGTAGTGGAAATGTTGGAATTGGTACTTCATCACCGCCATACAAACTAACCGTAAATGGAGCTTTGTATATGTATGAAAGTTCTTCAAATCAGGGATTTTCTATTGAAGGACAATCATCGCATATTCAAATGTCTTCGTACCAAAGTCCTTTTATTCTATTTTCAGATGATTATAATAATTTTCAATTGAAGTTTAGCACTGATCAAATACGATATAATTCAAGCTCGAATACATATAAATATTTATCAAATCTTGATTTGTCAACCGTTACATTATCCAATTTAATTACGATTGAAGGAACTCAAACATTAAATCCTGGGTGGACTTTTCCAACTACTGGAACATATAGTGGAAACGCTATTTCTCTATTTACCGAAGAACAAGGTTATGACCATGAGATTGACTTAACCTGTGGAGGGACCAATACAGGAATAACAATAAGTAATGGAACGGGATCACAGGCAAGTATTAAGACCACAGATATTTCTGTAGGGTCTTTAGCTGCTTCACAATACAGCACGAGTATTGAAGGAAGTTTTTA
The DNA here is from genome assembly GCA_964637935.1 of uncultured Flavobacteriales bacterium. GTDB lineage: Bacteria > Bacteroidota > Bacteroidia > Flavobacteriales_G > Salibacteraceae > SHAN690. The sequence continues at coordinate 2,285 of CAZWXC010000024.1, forward strand.
TGTTAAACAAGGAGGTGCTACCAAGTTCAGCGTGCAACAATCAACGGGTAATACTTCAATTTCGGGTTCATTAAATGCAATTGGAGCTTCAACATTTAATGGTAGCGCAAAATTTTATAATAAAGTTGAAGTGCTTTCAGGGTCTACCGTCAACGTAAGCATTTCAAATACAGGAGTATTAAAAGCAAGAGAAATATTTGTTACCCTAGACAACATTGGTGATTTCGTATTCGAAGACGATTATCAAAGATTGTCACTTTCAGAATTGGAAACTTATGTATATCAAAACAAACATCTACCAGGCATCCCAACGTGTGATGACGTTGCGATTGGTGGATTAGATGTTGGCAACATGACTAATGATCTGCTAATCAAAGTGGAAGAATTGACCCTCTATATTATTGAGCTAAATAAGGAAGTGGTTGCCTTGAAAGAACAACTTAATCTGATTGAAAATGAATAAATTACTGGCTTTCTTAATGACAGTAATTATTACTGCATGGGCACAAGTTCAATTGTTTTCACAGGCATCAAGTAATTTAATTTCTAACCCTTCTTTTGAGTCAGGTCAAGCAAATAAACCTGATAATTGGGGTCAATTGTCTCCTAATTGTGCTAATTGGATGGGAGTTTGGTCCCCAGACTGGCATACTACTAAGAAGTATGGAACAAACAATCATGATAAAAATAGAGGAATTGATGGCTTCGTAAATGGTTCTTGGCAAACTTGGCAAACTGGAAATTTATTAAAAAGTCCTTTTTCTGGGGAGTATTTTGTTGGTATTGGTAAATGCGAGGCAATTTATTTGCGACTTGATGATAATTCTTTTGAACCAGGTTGTGAATACAATATTTCATTTCGTATAGCGGCAAGAGCTTTTGTCAATCCAAATAATATTTGGCAATCAAACAACAATTGGGTTGATGAAATTAATTTGCATTTACTATCTGGCGCACCACCAATTTTAACCGAAGGGGATAATCCGTGCTATTTAAATATCCGAGATATAGAGGCGGCTAAATATTCGTTTTCGTTTACAAGAGGTATGTATCAAGGTTCTAGTATTGATGATTTTACTTCTAATCAGTGGCTAGAGGTGAGTCTTACAAATATCTTATGGACAGAGGAATTTAAGTACTTAATGATACGTCTTCCTAATAATGGTTCAGAGGGTTGGGGTCAGAACAATAGGGCTTATTATTATTTTGATGATTTTAGAGTTGCTCTAAATAGTTTGGAAGATTTTGCAGAATCAGCTATAGTTATTACTCAGGACAATGACTCCCAAGACCCCACCTATACCTCTTGTGATGAAATAGTTACTTATTCGAACTATGAAAATTATCCTAAGTTTAATGGACTTCAAACTCTCACAGCAAAAAACGCAATTAATCTTTTGCCAAAGACGCATATCCTACCATCGTCAATTGAAAATGAGATTCATTTGAGAATTGATGGGTGTATGAATTGCCCAAGTGTTCTGAATACATTCGAAATAGATCAAAAGCTTTGTTTGTGTGCCGATGATAATGAAGGGAATTACAGTATTTATCCCCAAGCGTTAGTATTGAGTCCTCCGATACCAACATTGGCAAATAATACATACACATGGTCTTCCTCAAATACTAATATAGTGCTAACTTCAATGGCAAATAATCAATCAATTGCTAGTCTTCCTAGCTCCGTATATGCTCCGAATAGCTATTTGCAATTCTACTTTTACTTTAATGAGTATAATAGCTCTAATGTTTTAGTAAATACGTATGTTGTCAAGTATTATGCTTACAACGAGTGCACAAAGACAGAGCTTGAGGAGGTGATGGCTCCGAGTGATTGTGGTCAAGGTATTGAATCTGAAAAATCAACTTGGGTAGTTGGAGATAAGGAATATATTCATTCTGAGGCGGATTACTCAAAGAGAGTGGACAAGTTCCAAAGAAGAGAAGTCCGAAAAGTTGAGCTATATGATACTACGAACATTCAATACAAGGACACTGAACTTGATTCACGAAAAGAGGACTCTTATCAAAAAATGGAATTGAGTGGGCAAGGCGGAAACAGTCAAAATATTATCGAGATTTATCCGAACCCAACCAAAAATTCAATTATTATAAGTTGTTCAGAAAACTTTGGATATACATTGCATAAGACAAGTGGTGAGACTTTATTGTCTGGAATGTTAATGACGGGTTTAAACACTCTTGATCTTTCAGAGTTTAGTAGTGGAATTTACTATTTAAGAATTGACGAACAAATTTTTAAAGTTGTAAAGTTATAGTTCGTTTAACAAAAAAGTATTATCGAAAAGTAAGATTATCTAACAATAACTAATGAAAAGCCCTGACAATGCGCAAGCATTCGTCAGGGCTTTTTTGTTGCACGAACTTTATGGCTTTTCAGGTGTTTTTAAGTGCATGTTAGAACCTGAAACAAGAGATCAAATAGTGGTTTCGATAAGACCCACTTTAGAGCTAAAACCATGCGTTTCTCTAGTAGAAGCTTTTCAGAATACTACCTTAAGGCCTATTCTTAAGTTTCAAAACGAATTGTTGATTGCAGTGTCAAAAGCATTCGTTCACAAATACCAAAAAAACTTCAACAACCTTAAAAAAGCGGTTCAGGAGCAAGTGGTGAAACAAGCCATGAAACAAGATCCTGAATTGAGAAACACGGTCATCAACATGGTGGTGGGTATGTTTACCGCAGCAGAATATGAAGCTTATTTACAAGAACGCGCAGAGTTTAATAAGCGCATTACCACCATGGCTTCTGAGCGTGTATTGTCGCAGCTCGATATGCTTTATTGAAAGAGTCAGCCTTACTTGACGATTACTATTTTTTCTGCTCCGTTGGCTGAGTTGGTGGCGTAGTTCACAATGTAAATACCGTCTTGTGCAATGTTGGTTTCTATGTGCCACAAGCCAGGATAATAAGACGTTAACGTCTCAATATACACCAAGTTTCCTTTTATATCGGTAATTCTAATTTCGAGTTCAGTATCTCCGGTAGGAA
>CAZWXC010000024.1:5307-12722 GCA_964637935.1 uncultured Flavobacteriales bacterium
TACTCATCCAAAATCTACCAGACTCGGCTGGATTTGGAAAGATGCGCGAGGCCAGAACAGGCGGTTCAGCTACTCCCGAAGCATATTCGTAGTCGATATTCTTGATCTCAATTATTTTGTCATAGTTGTCTGGTGTAACCCATTGCCCGTTGGTTTCTTGATTTGATGTGGCAATGAAAATGCGTCCATTTGGTGTTACTAGTACATCGCGCAAGCGCCCAAAACGGTCGGTCAAATACTCCCAACGTTGATTGTCTTTTATAGCAAGTCCGTCATCGGTAAGTGGCATTACCGTGAGCATTCTTCGTTTTAAAAACGTTTGCATCAGGCAGTTTTTCCATTCTGGAATGCTTGGATGATTGAAATACGCGAGTCCTCCCGGAGCGTATGTTGGAGTCCAAACCATCATTGGTTCATGCACATTCATACTGTCGCAAGATTGCTGCTCCGAAGGATTGTCGCAAAAGCCTTCCACAAGTGGCCAGCCATAATTTCTGCCTTTTTCAATTAAATTTAATTCATCATCAGTGGCATCGCCATGCTCGCTGCTGTAAAGCAGGCTGTTTTTGCCAAACACAAGTCCTTGCGGGTTTCGGTGGCCTAAGCTGTAGGTATATGAATTTGGAAATGGGTTGTCTTCTGGTATTTCTCCGCTATCGGTGCAGCGCAGTATTTTACCATTTTCATCATCTACATCGTAAGTATTCTCTGTTTCGTAGGCATCGCCTATGGATAAATACAGCAAGTTGTTTTCGTCAAACACTATTCGGCTACCGTTGTGTGTAATGCTACCGCCAATTTTCGGCATCAGCACCGTGCTATCCACAAAAGTTTCTTGCTCAAAAGAATAGGTGAATCGCACCAATTTTGAGTTGAATAATTCATTGGTATAATGTGCATAAGCGTATGGCGAAAACGGAAAGTCGGGATGCAAAGCAAAGCCATGCGACCCGCTGTTGTCTTCGCTTTGATACACATCGGGTATAGTGAAAACCTTGATCAGCGTTAAGCTATCTGGATGAAGGCGAAAAATATCGCCATCACGTTCATTAAACCAAATCCAACCATCGGCTGCCCAGTGCAAATCCCAAGGAATAACAAGATCTTGAACCAAAGTTCGAGTCACTAGCGTGGTGCTGTCTAGCTTAATGGTGTCTTGGGCTACAGACCAAAATGTCGACACAAAAAATCCAGTGATGAGTAAGAGCTTTTTCAAGGTTAAAGTAGTTTTATCGTACGCGCTGCATCACGTGTTTCAATGCGCAAAATGCGTGGTGAAAACGTGCTATTCGGTTGCAGCGCGATTTGGTTAGTTTGGTTCAAGTTTATGGTTTGCAATAAGCGGCCATCAATGCTAAAAAGCTCAGCACGCCCGCTTATGTTTTGCGAAAGCAATACGTTGTTTTCCTGAATTTGGTATGCGAGCTCGGTTTTTTCGCTTGGCGCAATGCCATTGTGTTGCGAAGGAATCAATTCCATAATAATGTCATCTTGAGCAACGGGCTCGCCTAGCGCGTCACGGTTTGAAGTGCAGGCAAACAAACGACCGTTTGGCATGAGCAAAATGTCTCTAATGCGCCCAAATTGATATTGAAAAACCCAGTCAGAATGCGTTACCGCGCTTTTGTTGGCATTTAAATGCGAAACCATAATTCGCTGCTCTTTTAGGCAAGCAATCAGCAAACTGTTTTGCCATTCTGGAATACTGCTTTCATTGAAATAAACCACGCCCGCTGGAGCAATTGTTGGCGACCAGGTTTCGTATGGCTCGGCCATGTTTAGTGAGTCGCACAAGCTTTGTGTAGTGCTGGTGCAGCTACCTGATACCAGTGGCCAACCATAGTTGCGCCCATTTTCAAGCTTGTTCAATTCGTCATTCGATGACTGCCCATGTTCTGTAAGCCAGATGTTTCCTTCATTGTCTTCGGCTATTCCTTGCGGGTTTCTGTGCCCTAAACTAAATATTGGACTTCCCGGAATTGGGTTTGTATTTGGAATGGAACCATTCAAATAATACCGAAGCATTTTCCCGTTAAGGGAATTTATGTCTTGTGTATTCTCAGTTTCTTTGATGTCGCCCACGCTCAACAAGAGGTAATTATCGCTGGTAATCAGCAGTCGCCCACCAATATTTGTGTTGGCAGAGGCAATGTTAGATACAACTGTAGAATCCGTTTCTAAAGCATCAGCAGCAGCGTTATACTTGAGCCTTAATACAGCAAGCTTAATACTTGTAGACAAATCGGGATAATAAGTTAGCGCCACATAAACGTAAGGCGTGTTCGGGAAATCGGGGTGCATTTGCATGCCGAGCATACCCGATTGGCCTTCAGCTGCAAATACATCAGAAGCTATATCTGGCAAATACATGGTATCTATTTGCCCGCTGATCAAACTGAGTCTGCAAATAGAACCACTGCGCTGTGTAAACAAGATGGTGTCGTTTCCCCAAGCTTCCATTTCCCAAGGAATTTCGAGGTTTTTGGCCACTACTTGGGTATCAATTACTGTGCTTTCAAGCCAAACTTGTGCTTGAAGATTGCAGCCAAAAAAAAGAACAACAGCGGTAAAAAAAGAAGTTTTCATTACTCAGAAACGCGTTTGAAACTCAGTTTGTCAAAGTGGAAATCATAATTAGGCAGCTCAATCGAAAAACCAGAAGCTGATTTTCCGTCTGCTTCAAACGTAATAATGCCGTATGTTAAGAATGGGTCTTTATGATCCCATCTAAATTGCTGATCACCCCAAGCGCTCAATTTTCCCGTGAAAATTGCTTTGCTTGGCTCCATGCTAAAGATCAACTCGCCTTCCACTTCAGAGATTACCACATCGCCATACATGGCATCGCGATAGCGACCTACGTAAGCCTTGTTTTTCATCACATCGGGTTTTGCAGCTTTGGTTGCAAGACGCGTTGCTTTCTTTTCTTCTTCGGCCTTTTCACCTCGATGTTTAAATTCTAAGAATGTCTTAGGCCATTTTTGATAATCTTCTTTGCCCATGGCCCAATCAATCATCATATACATCATCATTTCGGGCACGCTGCTCATGTCATTGGTAAGCACTACAATTCCTAAATCTTCTTCGGGTACAAGCGCCACTTTGGTTATGTAACCAGGTAATCCACCACCGTGATGCATCACTTTTTTACCGTTATAATCCATCACAAACCAACCTTGAGCGTAGCCTTTAAAATGAACGCCATTTCGTGCGTCAAAACCACCTGTGTTGAGCGGTGTGTGCAGTGTTCCAATTTTTTTTAACGCTTGCGCGGAAATCAAAGTGTCTCCATTTACAATTCCATCATTCAGCCAAAACTGAACCCATTTGGTCATATCGCTCACGCTAGAATTGAGCGCTGCAGTAGCTCCACTGTTATCATAGCTTAGTTTATCAATGAGTACTGAATTGATGTGTGGCTCGGCAATGTTGTTTGATTTTGCAAATTCGTCATGAGACGAAGTAGTGGTTTTCATTCCTAAAGGATCTAGAATTCTACTTCTTACAAAAGCATCCCAACTCATTCCACTAGCTGCCTCTATCACTTCACCAGCTGTCATAAACATGATGTTCTGATAACCGAAATCGGTTCTAAACTCATAGGTCGGTTCGCGATATTTAATGCGTTTCACAATTTCTTCGCGGTCATAATCAGTTCCGTACCAGAGCAAATCTCCATCAAAGGTGATGAGTCCGCTGCGGTGGCAAAGCAAATCGCTCACGGTCATGTGTTGTGTTACATAATCATCATACATCTTAAACCACGGTAAGTGGTCCACTACTTTATCGTCCCAATTAAGTTTTCCATCATCAACCAACATCCCAATAGATGCCGCGGTAAAAGCTTTGGATAGAGAAGCAATCGCGTAAAGCGAATTTTGGTCTACAGCTTGAGCATCGCCTTCGGTAGATCGCACACCAAACGAACCTTGAAAGATCACTTCACCGCCTCTTACTACCGCCATCGAAATGGAAGGAATATGAAACGAATCTCGCGTAGCGTTAACGAATTCGGACATAGCCCTTAGGTCTGTTTGAGCATTTAGGCTAAAGCTTAGACCAATGATGGCCAGCAGTATGGTGTGTTTTATTTTCATGATCATAAAAAAAGGAGAGGCTAAATTTAGCACTCTCCTTTATGATAGGTAGGTTTAGTTTATTTTCTATTGTATGATGATGGTAGTTTTAGCTAAACCATCGGGACTGTCAGTGGCTAAGATATACGTTCCTTTCGGGAGGGCTGCCACATCAATCCGCTGATTTTGTTGGGTTACACTAAACTGCATTACTATTTTTCCTTCGGTGTTGTACAGCGTGCTTTGTGCGTTTTGCAACCAACCTGAAGGCCATTCTATTTGGAAATAATCAGTAGCTGGATTAGGATAAAGTTTAAGTTGATTGGCAATTTCTTCATCTACTCCGATAGTGAAAACCGAAATAAACGCGTCACCCTCACATCCAAATTCATTGGTTACCGTTACGCGATAAAGCCCATTAGTTGTAACGGTTGTTGTTGGGTCTGTGCCACCATTACTCCACACATATGAGTCATGTGCTTCTTGGGTTGATAGTCTAATATTCCAGCTATTATCAAATTGTGAATTGATTACGGGTGTTGGATTTGGGCGCAGAATGACCAAAACGCTGTCTTCCGCCTCGCATCCAAAAGCATCAGTAACGGTGACAAAATACACCCCATCTTGATTAATTGTAATACTATCTGTAGGAAGTGCTGGGTTTTGCATATCCCACCACAAGTAACTTTCATAACTTAGAGTAGTGGAAAGTGTAATTTCAGAACCATCACACAAATCAGCAACATTGCCTGGTAAGAGCACCAATCCTGGATCTATTACGGTCAAATATGCACTGTCTGATTCTATGCAGCCAGAAGCGGTATCTGTTGAAACAACACTCACATAGCCATCTGCGCTAAATGCTGATAAGTTGTTGGTAGAGCCTGAAGACCAAAGCACCGAACACGTGTTACAAGGAGCCACCGCAAATACTTTTGGAACTCCCAAGCAAGTGGTGTCGTCACTGAGGGTGTTCGTTATTGGGTTTGATACGTCTACATCCATTGCTTTGGTTGAGCTGCAGCCAGAAGAAAGATCAATCACTGTAACACTATAAACACCGGCTTGAGAAACGGGAATAGATGGAGTAACTGCGTTGGTTGACCATAAATGTTGGAAAGATGAATTAGAAGAACCAGTGGTTAAGGTGAAAGAATCATTTTCGCAAAGAATAGTGTCAGAACTGAAGTTGATTTGTGGTTTGATACCTTGACAGCCGTAGATCTGAAAGGCCACAGAAGAATCTGCAATGGCTAAACATGGATTTAAACCTGCCCATGTTGTACAAACAGCATAACCACCATTAGGGTTTTGCCATAGAAATTGATAATTAGATACTTGGGCAGTGATTCTATTCCAATACCAAGGAGTGGTAGATGTATACAACTTAACGGATAACCAATATGTTCCACCAGTAAGAACGATTGGGTCGATAAAGTGAGGTTCAAGCGTTCCATCATTATCTGGATCGCCATCGTTCAACGTGTCAGACCAAGCTACTGTGCCAGGTAGACCTGAATTATCATTGTAAATTGTGACAATAGTTTTTGATGCAGCAGGCGCTACTGCATTATAAAATCCGGGCGCGACAATACTGTCAATAGACCAAGTTGCACCAGTAGGAATCGTAAAATCATCTACGCCTTCGGTATCGTAAATTTGACTGGCTACATCATCATGAGCACGACATAAAATACCGCTAGTACCTACGTTGGCCGTTTGATCGTAAAGCAGAGATTGTGCACTTACAGTGGCAACAGAACCAAGTGCAAAGAAAAGAGAGAGTAATGTTTTTCTCATGTTAATAGGTTTTAATGGTTAATTCGTAGGCAGCAAGACCAAACTTATCGAAATATATTGATAAAAACAGATTTATCTTAAAACTGTTAGAGTTACACTTGTTATGCATTAGGATGAATGTAGTTTGGTTTAAACGCGATTTTCGGTTGACAGATCATGCGCCTTTATGGTGGGCTCTACAGGCTGGCGATCCTTTATTGTTAGTAGCGTTTGTTGAACCAGAACTTTTGCGCGACCCGCATTACAGCGCGCGTCATTGGCGGTTTGTTAAAGAAAGCGTGGCTGATATAAACCAGCGCTTAGCGCCATTTCATCAAACGCTGCACTTATTGGAAGAAAGTCCGATTGACTTTTTTGAAAAACTGCATCAAACTCAAAATATTACAACCGTTTTTTCTCATGAAGAAACGGGTATTGGCAGCACCTTTCAGCGAGATATTTATTTGAAAAAGTGGTTTAAGCATCAAGAAATTATTTGGAAGGAATTTCAATGCAATGGTGTGGTTCGCGGCAAAAAAAACCGACAAGATTGGACTAAGCAGTGGCATGCTTTTATGGAAGTATCCATACAACCAATTGATTTGAGCCGATTACCAGCAATGCCATCATTGTCGACTGATTTTTTCCAAAACAGATTTGAAATAAGTGATCAAGTCGAGCGTATTCCTTTTCAAAAAGGAGGTGAAATGGAAGCGCATCGCACCATGGATTCGTTTTTCAACGAGCGCTTTTGGGCCTATGCCAAACATATTTCAAAACCATTGCTCAGTCGCGAAAACTGCAGCCGACTTTCGCCTTATTTGGCTTGGGGAAATGTGTCGATAAGACAAGTTTTTCAGCGATACCTAGCAGAAAGATCAGATGCTAAAAAGCGGTTTCAGCTCGACTTTTTTGCAAGTCGTATTCATTGGCATTGCCATTTTATTCAAAAATTTGAAATGGAGCCGCGCATGGAATTTGAAACCGTAAACCATGGCTATAAATTGCTTGATCGGCAAAACAACGAGGCTTGGCACCACGCGGTTATTTCGGGTAAAACAGGCTTTCCGCTGGTAGATGCGTGCATTAGGTGTGTGGCACAAACGGGTTACATCAATTTTAGGATGCGCGCTATGTTGGTGAGTTTTTACACCCATCATTTGTGGCTCAATTGGCAGCCATTTGCGCATTGGTTGGCACAGCAGTTTTTAGATTTTGAACCGGGAATTCATTACGGTCAATTTCAAATGCAAAGTGCGGTAACTGGAATTAATACAGTTAGAATTTATAATCCAATAAAACAAAGCCAAGAACATGATGCTGATGCGGCTTTTATTTTGAAATGGGTGCCTGAGTTGGCCAAACTACCAGCACCTTTGGTGCACGAACCTTGGCAATGCTCACCAATGGAAGAAATGTTGTATGATTTTCAGCTTGGGCGTGATTATCCGAAACCGATGGTTGACATTGAAGAAACCGGCAAGCATGCACGCGACATACTTTGGCAAAAGATAAAAGACCCAGCAGTAAAACAAGATGCAGCCCGCATTTTGAAACGAC
>CAZWXC010000025.1:0-12421 GCA_964637935.1 uncultured Flavobacteriales bacterium
TAGAGCATCTGACTGTTAATCAGAGGGTCCTTGGTTCGAGCCCAAGAGGAGGAGCTTTAGAGCTGCACAATTAGTGCGGCTCTTTTTGTTTCTAATAGTTTACTGCAGACCTTGACTTTATCTGAAGTCCTTCATTTTTGGTAAGACACCGTTGCCAAACAAGTCTTTTTCACCACGAGGTGCGCTGTTTGGATTATCCTTTTGTTTCCTACCGAACGGATCTTTAGGTTGAAATTTTCGTTTAGATTTTTTCTTTTTGTTGGGATCTTGATTAAAGAAACGTCTTCTTTCACCTATAAAGTTCTTACGTCTGATTTGCTTTGGTTTAGCGCTATAAGTTAAGTCGTCTTCAGATCGTTTTATTTTGGTCTTATTGCTCTTGAAGTGATCTGCTGATTTAGTTGTTTCACGTTTACTGGTTTTTCGTGAGAAATGATCTAGGCTTTGTGTACGCTCTTTTTCCTTTTGTATTCGAGTTTTGAAGAATGAAGGCAATTGGTTGTGTTCAGCAGTCTTTTTAATAGCCGCTGCATACATGCTTGGTAATAAGTTTCGTTTTTGTTTTGTCCTCTTTTTGGTTGAAAAGGGACTGGTGAGTTTAGTTTTTTCTTTCTTTTTTGACTGTGAATTGAAATGATCAGCAAGAGTATTTTCCCTTTTGTTTTTTTGAGCAAATAGTTGCGTTGAAACAAAAACACTGAGAAAGTATAATATCACAAACCGCCTGAACATGACATCTAAGATAGCTTAATCTAATAGAACGAGTGATTCTAGGTGTTGTATGTTAAAATGGGATAGAAATCGCTCTATTTCAGTGTTGAATATCTCAGTGTCTTTCATCGCTGGATGCGTGTGATGCTTTAAGTTCCAGCCAAGCTTGTTTAAGTCTTTAATTAAGGTTGATCCTAAGAGCGGATTGATTCCATTAAGGTCAATTACACCTAATGACGCGGCAATATTGAGAAGTGTGATAGTGGGGTCGCTCGCTATTTCTTCGTACAAAAGATGTGCGTAATAACTATAAACACGTTCATGAAGTTGGGTCAATTGAAATTCTTCAGCTAATGATTTTTGAAGAAGTTCCAATGTAAACAACCATATGTTATGGGTTTCGAAGGCCAAAGCTTGATTAGGCATGTTGCTATCCCATTTTACGTCTTTAGGCGAAAGCATAGTTCCTTTTTTATAGGTCGGTGCAGAGATTTCGATGAAGCTTCCTGTTTGGTATAAAGCCCGTGAAGGGCCTTTTTTTGGAATTCGGACGAATAGTGTGATTAAGCCTTTTTCTTGCGTGAAACACTTTATAATACGGCTTGAATCACCGTATGGAATATGTTTAATGATCAATCCTCGATCTTTATACATATTATCTCAGAATCATGATCTTGCTTGTTTGTCCACCAGTTCCTTCTCTGGTTGCTGCAAAAACTAGATACACACCAGAAGGAACGTTTTCGCCTTGTCTGTTACGTCCATCCCATGTAGCTTGACCCCCTAATGAGGTTGTTTCATAAATCAAATTGCCTGTGTTGTCTGTTATTCTAACATAGCTGTTTGATGTTAGATTTTTTATAGTGATAGGTCCTGTATATCCTGGTTTCACGGGGTTTGGAAATATACCTAGTTGCTCCAAAGTTGGTTCTGGCTCTGTTGCTTCAGAGCGATAGGATATTAGTCCTTTTTCGGATGCAACGAATACCTCTCCTGAAACTGGATGTATAGCAAGATCAGAAACCTTATTGTCTAGCAATGGACTGTTTGCTTTGGTGAAGTTGTGTATTTGATCAGCTCCATCGGCTGAAATAAGAAATAGACCTGAACTTCCAGTTCCAACCCATTTTCTGTTTGCCCCATCTACTGCTATTGCCTCTACCGTTTCTGTTTCGAACAAGTAGCCATTAAATCCATCTTGTGAAACAATTATTTTTTGAGCGCCATCAAAATTTTGATTGAATACGGATTCTATGGAATAAATCACACCTATACCAGCGTCTGTTCCTATCCAAAGTTCGTTGTCTCTATCTACTGCAAAGCATGTGACGTTTGCTGATGGCAGATTGCCTGAGCTCGGAGATGTTGTAAGCAGTTTGTATCGGTCATCGCTAGTGTCGTCATGCGTTCTTCTTGTGTCATACACAATTAAACCAACATCAATGATGGTAAATATTAGAAAGCCATTTTCAGTGTAAGCGATATCTGAAGTTTTAGGACTTGGGGCATCTTGAAATTGAATGGACTCCCATTCGCCATTTGTGTGTCTAATCACTAATGGTTCTGGTACTCTATAATTCATACTGTATATGGTGCCATCTTCGCTTGTTGTAAGGTCTGTAACCGACACAAAGTCGTATGGAATATTTGGCTCCAAATCTTGGAGGCTTGAGTTTGTGTAGTCGTACAGCTCTGTTATTTGATAGCTTTTGTTAATGGCCGCTATCCCCGCTCCCGCACTGGCTACGTAATTAGTCCCGTTTGATGTAACAGAACCCATCGTGTTTCTCATGGTGCTGAATTGATCGCTAGATAGGATAAAGGAGCTCCACTTTTCTTTCTCGAAAACATGAATTCTAGGAATGTTATAGGTCTGTTCAGTTCCACCAGGAAAAGCGTAGATGATATCATTTATTTGTGTTAGAGCGGTTGTCTGGGATACGGATGGCGATGAGATATTTATAAGTGTTGGATTATATTGATTCTCTGCACTAGTAATTGCACCTCCGTATCGCTCATCAGCAATTAGTATATCTCCTAAGCGGGAAATTTTGGCTTGTCTTGGCTCCATACCGGCATCATCACCGTAAGTGAAAATGTTTCCAGTTTGATTAAACTCAAGATCATAGGTAGCAACTCTGTCAGGGTGAGCTATAACGATGCTGCCATTGCTAGTTTGAATACTTTTGAACCCATCTCCAGCTAGTTGTTCAATTTTATTGAATCTATTATTAGCGTATTTATAAAGTGTATCGCCAAAGTAAAGCGAGTCCACCACGTAGCTAAAGTAAAGTTGATTATCAATAGTGAAGAATTGGTTTACAAGATTTGGCTCTTCTTCAAAGAGTACCGATTCCAATTCGTTTTCTTCAAAAATCCCATCTAGTTGAGACTTGAAAATTCCGAAGCTACTAGCCATAAATAAACTGTCTTGAAAGACTTTGCTCGTGATTATAGGTAGTAGGTCGTTATTTATTTTGAATCGTCTATCAGCATTAATATTGAGGGTTTTAAGGTCGAGGTTGAGTAAACCAATGTTAGTTGATAGTATGGCTGCAGTGTCAAGGAAGGTGATGTCATTAATTCGCTTGTTACCAACAATGAAGTTGTTTTTTAGTGCGGGTTGGTTGAATACTGTTTTTGTATTAGAAATGATGTCGATGTTACCATCTTCATAACCAATAATGCATACCCCGTTTTCTTCAGAGCAAGCAAATGCTGATATGCCTTCGCTAACTAGAGAATTGATTTTCGTGAGGTGTTGGTTGCTTCCGTCTTCGCGATCGTGAATCAATACTCCTGACGAGTTGGCTAGGAAAACGGACATTCCCAATTCGTCTACGTGAGTAAAGTTGTTCGCGGGAAGGTGTGATCTCCATTCGCCTATTGCAACTTGTGAAATGCTACGCGATAAACTTAGTAGGAGTAAAGTGGATAGAATGAGTTTTTGCATGGAGATTTAACGAAGAATTTCTTTTTTTGATATAAAATGCCATAAACATTTGAAAATTAATGAATTACAACTGTTCATGATCTCACACCCATGATAGGTCGTATACCAGCGAAGGGTCTAAAGATGCTTAGAAGCACTCTTTTGTGTTTCATGTGAAACATTTCGTTCTAAAGCGACAATTAGCACTGATATGTCGCTTGGTTTCACGCCAGGCACCCGACTTGCTTGTCCAAGGTTTTCAGGTTTAGACTTGAAGAGTTTTTCTCGCGATTCAATTGATATTGCTTGAAATGATTTGTAATCAAAATCTATTGGGATTTTCATCTTGTCTAGATGATTCATCTTTTCGGCCATTTCAGCTTCTCGTTTGATGTAACCTTCGTACTTGATTAAAATTTCTGCGCTTTCTAGTGCGTCTTTTGAAATTCCATTCAAATTGGTTTCCAATTCAGTTGAGTTTTCGATGATGTCCTGAAGTGAAATATTTGGCCTTGTTAGTATGGATTGAACTTTTACCTTTTGATCGATTGGACTTTGATTCAGATTTGTAAGATGTGTATTTATTTCTTGAGGCGTAATACTTGTTTTATGAATTGAATTTAGTGTTTGTGTTATTTGTTTGCGCTTATTGTTTAGGGCTTTCATTTTTTCTGAAGATCCGAGTCCTATTGCATTAGAAACTGGAGTGAGGCGTTCATCAGCCGAATCTTGGCGCAGTGTTATTCTGTATTCAGCTCTTGAAGTAAACATTCTGTATGGCTCCTCAGTACCTTTTGTGATGAGATCATCAATTAAAACGCCTATATATGCATCCTTTCTTGAGAGAATAAGAGGGTTTTCGTCCTTATTTTTCAATGAAGCGTTTATTCCAGCCATTAGACCTTGTGCAGCAGCTTCTTCATATCCAGTAGTTCCATTGATCTGTCCAGCAAAGTAAAGTCCATCTATAAGTTTAGTTTCAAGAGAAGGTTTTAATTGGGTAGGAGGGAAGTAATCGTATTCTATTGCGTAGCCAGGTCGAAAGAACACTGCGTTTTC
The DNA here is from genome assembly GCA_964637935.1 of uncultured Flavobacteriales bacterium. Classification (GTDB taxonomy): domain Bacteria; phylum Bacteroidota; class Bacteroidia; order Flavobacteriales_G; family Salibacteraceae; genus SHAN690. The sequence goes on from CAZWXC010000025.1 coordinate 4,703, forward strand.
AAAGCCGGGTATGTGTTTAATGGCTTTTTCCTGCACATCCAGTGGTAATGATGTTGAAAATCCATTTACGTATACTTCATGCGTATTCCACCCTTCGGGTTCTACAAATATTTGATGTCGTTCTTTGTCTGCAAAGCGGTAAACCTTATCCTCTACTGATGGACAATATCGAGGTCCAACACTGTCTATTTGGCCATTGAATAGAGGAGATCTATCATGTGCTTCATGAATGATTTCATGCACTGTAGTATTCGTGTAAGTGATGTGGCATGGGCGTTGATTGCGAAGGTAAAGTGGTCCACTAAATGAGAATTTTTCAGGTTGTTCATCGCCTTCTTGAATCTCCATCTTGGAATAATTTAAGCTGCGGCCGTCAATTCTCGGGGGAGTTCCTGTTTTCATGCGTCCACTTTCAAAACCAGAGGCATTTAGTTGTTCTGTAATTCCTTTGGACGCTTTTTCTCCCATTCTTCCTCCACCAAGTTTGGTTTCTCCTACGTGTATTAAACCATTCATGAAAGTACCAGATGTTAGAATTACCGTATGGCTTTTGATCTCGAAGCCAAGAGAAGTTCTAACCCCTTTTGCTTTCCCTTTTTGCTCAAGTATTCCTACAACATTGTCTTGCCAAAAGCTTAGGTTTGGTGTATTTTCAAGTAATTCTCTCCATTTTGTAGTAAATAGTGCGCGATCATTTTGAGTGCGTGGAGACCACATGGCAGGTCCTTTAGATCGGTTCAACATTCTGAATTGTATAGCGCTGTAATCGCTAACTAGACCAGAGTATCCGCCCATTGCATCAATTTCTCTTACAATTTGCCCTTTGGCAACTCCACCCATTGCTGGATTGCAAGACATTTGAGCGAATTTCGTCATATCCATAGTGATGAGAAGTGTTTTGCTACCCATGTTTGCGGCTGCAGCGGCTGCTTCACACCCAGCATGACCACCACCGACTACTATAACGTCATATATTTTTTCCATAATGTTTCACATGAAACTTTAGTCATAAATTAATCTAAGATAACTATCTTCTAGCGTTTTCATTCGTGCTTTTTCTTCTTCTGAATGGTCGTCTTGACCAATTAGGTGTAGAGCACCATGAATGATTAGTCGGGATAACTCATTTTCGAGGCTAACACCGTATTCATTGCCGTTTACTTGTGCAACATCAATATTAAGGTATAGTTCACCATTCATGTTTTCACCTTCTTCGAATTCGAAGGTTAATATGTCTGTTGGATAATTATGACCAAGATATTGGTCGTTCATTGTGGTATGTTCATCAGAGTTCATTATGATGACATTTATCCACTCGAAGGTCAGATTATAATCTTCGAATATTTTTTTCACGACAATGAGCAACTCTTTTTCTTTGAGTTGTATTGTGCTTTTTTCAACTTGATTGAAAACCTCTAATATGGCAGATTTCATGAGGCGAAATTACGCCTCTTGATGTTCGGGTACGTTCAGAGAAAAAGAGATTAACATTTTAGCACCATTCTTTTCAAATTCGAGTTTGTCGGCTAGATTGCTAATTATAAAAATTCCGCGACCATTTACTTTTTCTATGTTTTCTGGGTCTGTAGGGTCAGGGAGATTGTTGTAATCGAATCCTGGACCTTCATCTTCCACCACAAAATTGATTTCGTCATCATTAATTATACAAGATACTGTCACGGTTTTCGACACATCTTCTTTATTACCATGTTTTATGGCGTTTAGCGTAGCTTCTGTAAGGGCAACAATAACATTGCCGTATACAGCATCTGATATTTTACCTTGATCAAGTAAAGATTCGATCAGATTTTCTACTTCGATCAGATTATTAATATCTGATGTAATGTTGATGGAAAACTCGTTATTCACAATTACTGTATAATGAAGTCGCTAAAGTAACGATTTACTCGATTCCGATAGAAAGGTTTCAAATTTGGTGGTAGGGTTTGATATAATTCTAATTCTTTATTCTTCTGTTCAATGTAATTTTCCCAAATATCACGAGGTACATTGAACTGGCTGTTTGGTGTTTTGGACTTGCGCTCCTTGTCCATTTCTCGTTCTCTTTCTGCCTTGTCTGATTCTAATAGTTTGGTAATAATATCTTGCTGGCGCTTCAATGTTTCTTGTGTAATGTTTTGGAACAAAATATCTTCTTCTGTCTGTTCCATCATTTTCTCGAGTTCTTTTAATCCAGAACCAGGTTTTGAGCCTTCTTTTTCAAGAGACTCTGACATTTGCCTTAATTGCTCTCTAATTGCGGCTTGTTCAGCGGCCATTTTAGCTAAAGATTGACTCATTCCGCTTTGTCCCATGCCTGGCTTTTGTCCTGGTTTGCTACCGGGTTTTTCGCCAGGTTTTTGACCTTTCTCCATGGCTTTTTTCATCTCTTCAAGCTTTTTGTTCAGATTTTCTTGCATTTTTTTCATGTCCATTGCCGAAGGTTTTGAACCTGGTTTTTGTCCCGGCTTATTGCAAGAGCCGTTTCCATCTTTATTCTGCATCATCTGATTTTGCATTTGCTGCATTATTTCATCAAACTTGTTGGCCAGATTATTTAGCGAAGTCATTGCATATTGTTGCTTTTCAGCAGCCATTGCTTTGTATTTCTGCTCTTGATTTGGCATTTGATCAGTCATGTTTTGCAAAGCTTTGTTCATGCTTTGTTTGATGGTAGAGATCTCATCATTAATTTCTTTTGAGATTTCAGGCACTCTTTTGCTTAGCGCTAGAAGTGAATCTTCCACCACTTTCGTGTCGTCAATTAGATCTTTCTGGCGTTTAGATATTTCCACGTATTTTGGATCGCTTAACTGCGTCTTTTTCAAGTCATCCATTACCTGCTCTTGATTGATTGATAAGTCCAATAAGTTTTCAAGCAATTGGCGCATATCTTCTAAATTTTCAGATTTCTGATCTTGACTTTGCTGTTGCTGAAATTGGTTGAGTTTTTCGCCCATTTTATCCAACTCTTCTTTAGCATTCTGTTGATTTTCTTCTGATTTACTTTTGTTGTTTTTATCAAGGTTTTCACTTGACTTTTCCATTTCATCCTCTGCTTTATCGGCATCCTGTTCTAGATCGGGAAGAGACTTTGGTTGCTCTAGGTCTTTATTTAATTCCTCTAGCTTTTTCAAATCATCTTTCAGCTCTTTCATTTCACCGCTTAGCTTGTCTTGCTCCTCTTTTAATTCGTCAGAATCTCCTTTCTTATCTTGAGTTTTTTCTTTGAGATCTTCTTGTTTTTCGGAGAGTTTTTCAGCTTTGTTTTTTAGGTTTTCAACTTTTTGCTCTAATTCTAACTCTTTAAAAAGCTCAAGTGTTCTGTCTAGTTCTTTCTCAAGTTTTTCATTATCAAGCTCCATTTCATCAAGTTTTTCAAGCATTTCTTTCTTGCCAAACTCTTCCATCATTTTAGACCATTCTTCGTACTTTTCTTTAAATTCTTCGTCAAAAAGCTTGTCAAACATTTCTTCAATGCGCTTTTGCTTTTCTAAAAGCTCTGCAGAATATTCGTTGAATTTATTGTCCTTAGAGTTTTGCTTCTGTTGTTCTTGAGCTCTATCTTCGAGCTTTTCCATCATTTCTTTTTGTTGCTCAAGCAACTCTTGAAACTTCTCTTTTTCTTCCCAATCTGGTTTTTTCTTTTCAAGCAAATCTTTGCGCAAAGCCTTCATGTCTTTCTCCATTTTGTCAAGCTCGCTTTGCTCCTTGTCGAGAAGGTCTTTTGTTTTTTCAGATTCTTTGCTCGACTCTTTATTCATTTCGTTCAAAGAAGGAACATCAATTTTCCATTTTTGAGAGGTGCTTTGTTTTGCTCCGTTAATTCCATCGTTGTCCCAAACACTGAAATAGTACTCAATAGTTTCATTTGGCTCAAGGCTAATAGTGTCTGTGCTCCAAAGGAAATTCACGCCTTGTTCTGTAGCGTTTTTCTGAAGAGAAAAAGGAATACTGATCACCTTTTTCAGTTTGTTTTCTGAGCGAATTTCGACAACAAAGTTCATTTTGCTAAAGCCATAATCATCACTCACCTTACCGGTGAAATATCTGATTCCTGCATTATTCGTGTCAAGCAATTCGTTCACATTTATGCCTGGAAAAGCATCTTTCACCACGGTGATATTTAGCTTCGTGCTGTCCAATAAGTTTTGCTCATTGGAATAAGCGAAATTCAAGGAGGCTCCATCCAAAAAGGTTTTACTAAAGTTAAGTTGACCGTTTTTCAATTCAGTAACAGACTCTTTGTTAATGCTTGCCTTAGACACATTCTTTAGATCAAATACCCAAGAAATGGATGTTCCTTCGGGAATTTGCAACTGTGTTTGATTGGTTAAAACTTGATCTTTAAGATTAGTATATGCTGGATAATCAATTGCCGCAGAATTGCGAAGCACTTTTGGTGTCGGCAGCATTTTAATGGAGTATTCAGAAGATGTAAAACCACCGCCTTCCAAGCGAAAGCGAACATTATCCGTCACATTTTGAAATTTAAACACAAACTGACCATTGTTCAGTTTTTTCAATCTCAGTTTTTTACCATCGCTATCAATAAATGTGTTTTCAGGAATTTTAGAGCCAACGGTTTCAACTAACAATTCAAAGTCTTCGCCTTCAGCTACAGATAATGTTTTGTTTTTTATTTCGAATGAAAAAGGCGCAACGGGTGTAAAATCTTGATTAAAACTAACCACACGTTTTGAGCTATCTCTAAGAATAGATGGGTTCCAAAGCAGAATGAGAAGGACAATGGCAACGGGTATTGCCAAATAGCGAAGCCAAACTAAATTCTTTTTAGAATCGACTGCAGATCTAAAATCATAATGATTGAGCTGACCTGCTTTTTGATCAATACTGGCATTAAGTAGGTCGCTGCTGGTAAGCGCTGCTTTGTTTTTTAAGCTTAAAATGTTGCTCAGCTTATCATCCACTCCATGAATAGACGTTCCGATTTCTTTAGCGGCTGTTTCATCGTTTTTTCCTTTTAGAATGCCGAAATATTTGGCAATTGGAAGTAAAATCTGAGAGATGAAAAGTGTGCCTGCAATTGCAATAAAGCCAAAAAAGAGGATAGTTCTTGGTGTTTTATTGAATTCGCCAAAATATTCGAGCAGCGCAATACTCAACCACGTGATAAGTCCGATCAGCAAAGAAACAAGCAGTCCCTTTACAAATTCATTTAAGTAATATTTTGCCAAATAGCGGCCTAAATTGCCCTTTAGCTTATTGTAGTTTTCCATCTCGATTCAAATATACCATCACAATTATTCAGTTCTTGTTAAGTCGCGTTAAACTAAAACGTTTGCCCCTTCGCTAACCCGCTTGTGCTGCCTATCTTTGCCGCCCTAAAAAAATACTTCTCGTGAGTCAAGTTAGAGTACGTTTTGCCCCAAGTCCAACAGGTCCATTACACATGGGCGGTGTTAGAACTGCGCTTTTCAATTACCTTTTTGCAAAAAAGAACAACGGTAAGTTTATTCTTCGAATTGAAGACACAGATCAAACCAGATATGTGCCAGGAGCCGAAGATTATATTAAAGAAGCGTTGGAATGGTCGGGTATGCAGCTTGACGAAGATCCATGGCAAGGAGGCGAATATGGTCCGTATCGCCAAAGTGATAGAAAACCAATGTATCGTCAATATGCGGATCAATTAATTGATGCTGGGCATGCATACTATGCCTTTGATACTGCCGAAGAGTTGGACGAAATGCGTGAACGCTTGACAAGAGCAAAAGTGCCAAGTCCACAATACAATGCCACCGTGCGCATGTCAATGAAAAATTCGTTGACACTATCTGCAGATGAAGTAAAAGCAAGACTTGACGCTGGAGAACCATATACCATTCGTGTGAAAATGCCGCGCAACGAAGAGTTGCGTTTTCAAGACATTATTCGTGGGTGGGTTCAAGTAAACACCAACAGTTTAGATGATAAAGTTATTTTCAAATCAGACGGCATGCCAACATATCACTTGGCAAATGTGGTTGACGATCATCTGATGAAAATTACACATGTTATTCGTGGAGAAGAATGGCTACCATCTGCCCCTCTTCATGTGCTGCTTTATCGCTTTTTTGGTTGGGAAGACACCAAACCACAGTTTGCACACTTGCCCTTGATCCTTCGCCCTGACGGAAATGGAAAATTAAGCAAGCGAGATGGCGATCGACTTGGTTTTCCTGTTTTCCCTATTGATTGGAAAGATCCTGTAACAGGCGAAATGTCTTCTGGTTACCGCGAAAAAGGCTATTTCAAAGAAGCGTTTGTAAACATGCTTGCTTTCTTAGGCTGGAATCCTGGAACGGAGAAGGAGCTGTACACTATGGACGAGTTAATCCAAGATTTTTCGTTGGAAAGAGTAGGTAAGTCAGGGGCAAAATTTGACGCAGCAAAAACTAACTGGTACAACCAACAATTTTTGCGTGAGCAATCAAACGAAGTGCTTGCTGTTGCTTTGAAGCCTCATTTAGATGCTGAATCGTTGACATATACAAATAGTCAGCTGCCAACATTCATTGAATTAATGAAAGAGCGTGCATCATTTGTTTCTGAAATGCTTGAAGGCCGCTATATGTTTGAAAAGCCATCAGAATATGATGAGAAAACGGTAAGTAAAAAGTGGAAAGAAAACTCTGGAGCAATTCTAACTGATCTGGCAAGCCAATTTGAGCAAACAGAAGATTTTAGTTCTGAAAACCTGCATGAAGTGTTCAAATCTCACTTAGAAGCTAAAGAAATTGGAATGGGCGCAGTTCTTCCAGTGCTTCGTGTTGTCGTAACTGGAAAAGGAGCTGGGCCAAGCATTTTTGATATAATGGCATTCTTGGGAAAAGAAGAAAGCATTGCTCGTATAAAAGAGGGCGTTCAAAAACTGGGATAAAATGGGATTGGTTCAGGTAAAAGGACTTAAATTTCATGCTTTTCATGGATGTCATGCAAGTGAACGAAAAGTGGGTGGCACGTTTGAAGTGGATATTGATGTTACTGCAAACGTGAAACATTCGGCTTACACCGATAACCTCGATGATACCATTGATTATGTGGTTTTAATGGATATCGCTTCCGCGGAAATGAAAATCAGAAGAGATTTGATCGAAACGGTAGCTCAAGACATCGCAGAATCAATTAAAAAAAGATATCAAACAGCTGAAACCATCGAAGTGACCATTAAAAAGCACTGTGCACCAGTAATGTATGATTTAGATTATGTGGCTGTAAAAGCGGTTGTTTAACAGAGAAATTATTATTTACATTCGCAGCCCTTATTAGATGATGGTCTCGTGGCCGAGCGGCTAGGCACTGGTCTGCAAAACCAGCTACAGCGGTTCGAATCCGCTCGAGACCTCAACAAAACTAAACCCCGACTTGTTCGGGGTTTTTTATTGCCCAATTATTAAGATGAATAGAACAATCCTTTTCTTGGTTGTCAGTGCAGTGTTGCTGGTAATCGATATTTACGCTTACAGCGGCTTGAAAGTGGCTATTTCCTCGCTTCCAATTACAGCACAGAAAATACTTAAAGTAGTTTTCTGGGGCTTGTCTGTAATAACATACATATCTTTTATTCTTTTTGAGCCGCTTTCTCAAAATCCGGCTACGAGAAAGTTTGTGATGATTTTTTCTACGATAGGCGTAGCCAATATCATAGGAAAACTACTGTTTGCCTTATGGCTTTTGCTCGATGACATTATTAGATTTTTTCGTTGGATTGCCGCT
>CAZWXC010000026.1:0-12378 GCA_964637935.1 uncultured Flavobacteriales bacterium
ACATCACGGTGTATACCGTCGTTCGCGAGACTTTTGTGCGCGATGGCGAGGTAGTAAAAACCAAGGAAGAAATCGGCATCATTATCACTGATAAAGGAAAAACAGAAACAGAAATTCAGCTTTGGAAAGGCACAGAAATTATCGATCCTTCGCTATGGTTGTATAAGGCTAAATAAGCGCTGCAAATTCCTTATTCCACTTAACATTTAGCGGAAGTCTCTCCCATTCAAATTATCTACCTTCGCCCTCTAAAATCAGAAGTAATGAACCTTTTATTCATTCAAAACATAGGTATTGGTGGCACAGTGCTCATCATTCTAGCTCTTATCCTTCTTTTTGGAGGTAAAAAAATTCCAGAATTAATGCGCGGTTTAGGCCAAGGAATGAAGGAATTTAAAGACGCAACGAAAGAAGACACAACCGACAAAGACAAGTTGAAAGACTAACCTTTTACTACACTTTATTTTATTTTGGAGCATTACACTTTTCACAGCTTTGCACACACCCGAAGTGCACTTTTAGCGAACGAATTTTCAGCAACAGAACTTACAGAGTTCTATTTAAGAAAAGCAGAAACAGAAGATAAATACAACGCTTTTCGCGGAGTTTTTAGAGATTCTGCGCTTGCTCTTGCTAAAAAAGTAGATGAAAAAGTAAAAGCTGGAACAGCAGGTAAACTAGCTGGTGCAATCATTGGCATTAAAGACAATATCTGCTACGAAGGCCACAAAGTAGGTGCTGCGTCAAAAATTCTTGAAGGCTTCGAATCTTTGTTTTCGGCTACTGCCGTAGAGCGATTATTGGCAGAAGATGCCATCATTATTGGTCGCCTCAATTGCGATGAATTTGCGATGGGAAGCTCAAACGAAAATTCAGCATTTGGTGGTGTAAAAAATCCAATTGATTTAGACCGCGTTCCTGGTGGTTCGTCTGGTGGATCAGCCGCTGCAATGGGCGCAGGTTTATGCATGGCTACTTTGGGTAGCGACACTGGTGGAAGTATTCGCCAACCTGCAGCATTCTGCAACGTTGTTGGTTTAAAACCTACTTATGGCCGCATTTCTCGCTATGGCTTAATTGCTTTTGCTTCAAGTTTTGATCAAATTGGTCCATTTACAAAAACTGTTGAAGACAGTGAAATGCTTTTCAATATTATGGCTGGCCGAGACGAAATGGATTCTACTTCTTCTGTAAAACCATTGGAAACTGTTGCCAAAACAAAAGACAAATACCATTTTGTTTATTACAACGAAGTGCTTGAAAGCTCAGGAATGCATCCAGAAATCAAGCAATTGTTCGTTGATAAAATAGCTGCACTAAAAGCGGCAGGACATGAAGTTACTGGTGTTTCATTTCCTTATTTAGATCACATGGTGCCTTGCTATTATGTGCTTACCACTGCCGAAGCAAGTTCTAATCTTGCCCGTTTTGATGGCGTGCATTATGGCAACCGCAGCAGCGATTCAAAAGATATTCCAAGCACTTATTTTAACTCTCGCACCGAAGGTTTTGGACCAGAAGTGCAACGCAGAATAATGCTTGGAACCTTTGTTTTGAGCACTGGTTATTACGATGCTTATTATGCTAAAGCACAACGCGTTCGCAGATTAATCAAGCAAGCAACAGACGATATGTTAAGTTCTGCTGATTTTATCATTTCGCCTACCACACCACATCCTGCTTTCAAAACAGGTGAAAAAGCAAATGATCCAATCGCTTTATACCTTGAAGATATCTTCACCGTGCAAGCAAACTTAGCAGGTAATCCAGCTATTTCTATCCCGTTGGGCAACACATCAGAAGGTTTGTCTTCAGGTTTACAAATCACAGCTAAATCATTTGCCGAAGCCGATCTTTTCGCTATTGCCTCAAAATTGACTTAAACGTGAAACATTGGATTCATAAACTACTTGAGCCAAAAACGGTACTCTTAGTTTATAGTCTTGTTATTGTTGTTTCATCCATTTTAGATTGGTCACAACCTGGCGAAATGAAAGGTGAGTTTTACAACACTCACTACAACAACTACGTCATTTTCAAGCAGTCGTTCCAACACTTCTTTTCTGAAAAAGACCTTTATATCGCGCATCCCACAGAACATTGGGATCTTTATAAATACTCGCCTGCTTTTGCCATTTTCATGGGAATATTCTTTTTTTTACCCGATGTGGTTGGTTTAAGTTTATGGAATCTGCTGAACGGATTATTACTGATTTATGGCATTTTCAAACTGCCCATTTTCGATACAAAAACGAAAAGCATTATCTGCTATCTGATCTTTTTTGACTTGGTTACAGCCAATCAAAATTCACAATCAAACGCACTTGTTGCAGCTTTAGCAATTTGGCTATTCAATGCTATGTTTCACGAGAAATCTATAACATCAGCTTACTCTGTTGCGGCTAATTTCTTAATTAAAGTATATGGACTTGCTTTTGGTTTTTTATTGCTTTTCTCTAAAAAACCTTTGCGACCGATCGTGTTTAGCGGCCTTGCAGTAATCATTGGTTTAGCGTTACCATTTGCTTTCAAATCTTCAGAATATGTGATTTCTGTTTATGATAGTTGGATCAACATGATGCTAAACGACCAAGATGAATCGGTAGGTAAATCCGTTGCAGGAATACTAGATTCATGGTTCGGTCTATCGATGAACAAGACCATAATGTTAGTTGGAAGCTTCTTAGTTTATCCTCTTTTACTTCTAAAACGCAGCTATTTTTTCGAACCAAAAAACCTTGCTTTACTATTAGCATCAATGCTAATTTGGATTGTAATTTTCAATCATAAAGCCGAATCAAACACTTATGTAATTGCGATGGTTGGCGTTAGTATTTGGTTCTTTTTACAAGAAAAATTGCACGCTTGGCAGTGGATTGTTTTAGGTTCTTGTTTGCTCTTAGTTTCGCTTTCACCAACCGACTTATTTCCAAGGTTTATCAATAAAAATTATGTTCAACCTTATTCATTAAAAGCATTGCCTTGCACAGTGGTTTGGTTAATAAGCCTTTACCAACTTTACAAAAACGCTTTCACTAGTCAACAACTAACTACTACTCGTTGATAATAGCTTGACTTTCGTCTAATCGGTCCTTCTAATCCGATGATATTTGAAGAAATTACGTTATCTCTGATATTTCCATATCAATTCAAACTCTGTATGAAACAAACCTTTCTGGTTTTCACCATATTTTTTGCAACACAATCGTTGTTTGCAACCATTCTTCCTGATAGCGCTCAAGGCAATACAAAAGATTCTACACAACTTGTTTTAGTAGACATACCTGCTGCTGCACAAATTGATAGCGCTATTATGTGTTACTATGAAGAATTAAGCGAAATAACGCACGATGTAACCAGCTTATCAGACTTAACCTTAGACGATTCTTTACCTGTTTTCAACAGTGAATATTACATCCAAAAACTTCAAGAATTAAATAAAACTACACCGTTCGATTTATCATACAACTCAACTATTGAAGCCTTTATTCATCTCTATGTTTCGAAAAGAAGAGAGTTGAGTTCAAGATGTCTTGGCCGTGCTGATCAGTACTTCCCAATGTTTGAAGAAACGCTGGATAAATACAACTTACCACTTGAATTAAAGTACTTAGCTGTAGTAGAATCTGCGCTTGACGCTAAAGCAAGAAGCCGAGCTGGAGCGGTTGGCTTATGGCAATTTATGTACGGAACGGGTAAAAACTTCGGATTAACTATCGACAGCTATGTAGATGAAAGAAATGATCCACGTGCATCTACCGAAGCCGCCTGTAAATACCTTTCTTACTTACACAAAATGTTTGGTGACTGGAATCTAGCACTAGCAGCTTATAACTGTGGCGAAGGCCGCGTGGCAAAAGCAATACGCAGAAGTGGTGGAAAGAAAAACTACTGGGAAATCTATCCTTATCTTCCACGTGAAACACGCGGGTATGTGCCTGCTTTTATCGCTGTCAATTACCTATTCGCTCATGCTAATGATCATAAAATAGTAGCTACGCCAAGTGCTTTTAAAGCGTATGAAATTGATAGCATTCACATCGAAAACAAATTGACATTTTCACAAATAGCAGAATTGTTAGATGTGCAAGAAAGCATCATCGAAGATTTAAATCCTATTTACAGGCTAAAAACCATACCGGCTTACAAGCATTTTAATGTGGTTTATCTACCAAAAGAAAAAGCAAATATTTGGATTGCCAATTTGGATACGATTACGGCCATCATTAGCCAAAAACCAGAAGTAATAACTGCTCCGGTTGAAGCTCCAAAAAACGAACTTTATTATACCGTTCGCTCAGGAGATTATTTAGGAAAAATTGCAGCGAGAAATGGCGTTTCGGTAAGACAAATACAACAATGGAATAACCTGAATGGAACCAATTTACGTGTTGGACAAAAACTGGTTCTATACAGTAATGGAAGTACACCAAAACCTTCTGTTACTGCCTCTACAACCGCTAAAAGCACTACAACAATCCCTTCAGGAACCAATCAATACTACACCATAAAATCAGGTGATACTCTTTGGGATATTGCAAAAGCAAGAGGTGTTTCTGTTGATGAGCTTAAAAAATGGAATAGCCACTTAAACTTCAACAACATGAAGCCTGGCGTGAAGATTGTAGTAGGAAAAGCATGACCATGACTCGACTTTTTATCCTCTTAAGTTTTATCATTTTTCTAAGTGCTTGTGAAGACAGCGCAAGCCGAAAAAGCATACTTCCTGGTTGTACAGGAAATCCGAACGAAATATTATTGGTTGCTCCAGATCAAGTTTGGAAAACAAGTGCAGGTGATGTTTTTAAAGGATTGATGAATAAAATTCAATTCGGTCTTCCACAAGACGAATTGATGTTTCAAAACATTGAAATAAAAGAATCAGGTTTTAATGATTTCTGGGTCACTCATCGCAACATTGTTCGCATAGAAATTGATAAAACCAAAGAAGAAGGTATCAGTGTTAAGCGCGAAGTTTATGCGCGTCAACAGCTTTATACCATCATTACCATCCATAATATGGATAATCTAAAGGCAGTGCTCGAACCAAGCATTAATCAGCTTTTAGATGTTTATTACAATGAAGAAATTACGCGTTTGATTGAGCGAAATAAATATTTCGGTTCTAAAGAATTGAATCAACAAGTAGCAGAAATTACAGATATCAATATTGTAACTCAAGACGAGTTTTTCATAGCTAAACAAGAAGATAATTTTTTGTGGTTGCGTTTAGAACGAGAAAAACCAATTGGTGGTTATCAACACCAAATTAGCCAAGGATTAATGGTGTATTGGAGACCTTACACCGATACCACAAACTTTAGTGATACAAGTCTACTTGCTTGGAAATCTGAAGTAAATAGAAAATACGTTGAAGGTCCAAAAAACAGTGTGATGACGATTAGTGATCGCATGATTTTACCTCAAACAAAGTACATCACTTTCAACGACCAAGCGGCTAAAGAAATTAGAGGTTTATTCAGAATGGAAGGCTTTATAATGGGTGGTCCATTTTACAGCTTAGCTTTCTTCAATCCTGAAAATGGTAGACAATACATGGTAGAAGGATTTGTATACGCACCACAATTTGATAAGCTTAAATTTCTAAGAGAAATAGAAGCTATGGTGCGCAGTGCAAAACCAATTACAACGAAGGAAGCGAAGTAAAATCCACATTTCCTCCCGTAATTATTATCCCCACTTTTTTTCCTTTTAGCAAATCTCTTTTTGAGTGAAAAGCAGCCATTGGCACCGCACAAGATGGTTCTATGATGTGCTTAGTTTGCTGCCAATATTCAAACATCGATTTTGCAATAAGATCTTCTGGAGCTAACCAAATATCAGAAACCAACTTTTTGATGTATTCAAAAGGAACCTCACCAACAGTGGTTCTTAATCCATCAGCAATGGTGTTAGGTTTGAAAACACTAACACGAATTCCTGTTTTAAATCCTTCAAAACCATCCGAAGCAGTTTCAGGTTCTGCACCAATTACTTTTGTGTTTGGTGAAAAATAATGAGCAGCAAGCGCAGTTCCGCTTAACAAACCGCCACCACCAAGAGGTGCGATGATATAATCTAAATCTGGAACAACGGCTATTAATTCCATTGCTGCAGTTGCTTGTCCTTCAATTATCCATTCTTGATCAAATGGTGGAACAATGGTAGCTGATGTTTCACGTGCAATGCGATTAGAAACAGCTAAACGATCTTCAATAGTTGGTTCACACAACATAACCTCCGCTCCCCACTTTTTAGCGTTAGCAATCTTTACCTTATTGCTGTTTACAGGCATTACAACGCTGGCTTTAATACCTAATTTATAAGCCATATAAGCTACAGCCTGAGCATGGTTTCCAGAACTATGTGTTACCAAACCTTTTTTTAATTCTGCATCAGAAAGTCTCTGGGTAAAGTTTGCCGCACCTCTTATTTTAAAAGCTCCAATTGGTTGAAATTGCTCACTCTTTATAAAGAATTGCGCTTCGTATTGAGCATCTAAATAAGAACTTGAAACAACGGGAGTTTTAAACACAAAAGGCCTAACTCTTGAGTAGGCCTTTCTTAGATCATATTTTGATATAGTCATACTATTGACAAGCAATTTTATTTACTCTACGCTCGTGTCTGCCGCCTTCAAATTGTTCATTGATAAAGGTTTCTGCAATTTCAACACCCAAAGCTTCGCTAACAAAGCGAGCTGGTATTGCAACTACATTAGCATTATTATGCTGACGTCCAAGCGCAGCAATTTCAGGTAACCAACTTAAGGCGCATCTTATATTCTGATGTTTGTTAGCACTCATGGCCATTCCATTAGCACTACCACAAATCAAAATACCTAATTCAGCCGAGCCAGATTCAACATCTTCACACACTGGATGCGCATAATCAGGATAATCTACGCTGTCTGGACCATTGGTTCCATAATCTTTCATTTCATGGCCAGTAGCCTCAAGTTGCTTGATTATGGCAGCCTTTAATTCATAACCTGCATGATCACAACCAATTGATATATTCATAGTGTAAATTTTGAGCCGCAAAGGTAATCTTGTAGCTTAGTATTGATAACCTGTTTAAAACGGTTCATTACTTTGAATAAAGATTTCTTGCTTTATTGATAAAACAATCGTAGGCAAATCATGATTGGAATACACAAGAAAAAGTTGTTGAATTTTCAGCTCATTTAATTAGCCTCAATACATATTAAACCGTCTAAAAACTTGTTGTACTAATCTACGTTAACAATGATTTACACCATATGTGTATAAAGTAGCTATTCACTTGATATTTAATCTATTCTTTGTTCACCCATTGTTCATTTGAAATGATAACTATCATCAACAAGTAATTTTGAATAAATCTATTCACACAACTAACAGCTCTTATAGTAGTAATAGATTTATTTTAAAGTTTATTATAATTATTTAAGTGCATAAAGAAACCAAACTCATTTTGAAATTGCTGGTGTTGTTGCTCTTAGTTTTGAGCTATGAAACACAGGCACAAAATTCAACAGTTAAACCAAACGGCTACAACGTTTTTTATTATGAAAACGGAAACAAGAGTAGTGAAGGAACCCTGAAAAATGGACAGCCAGAAGGTTATTGGAAAAATTACTACGAATCTGGTGTTTTAAAGAGCGAAGGCAATCGGCTCAATGGACAACTGGATAGCATCTGGAAATTTTACAATGAAGAAGGAATTTTACGCGAAGAAATTTCTTACCGAAATGACCAAAAAAACGGGGTTACTAACAATTATAACCGTGAAGGTTTTTTAGTATCAAGCACTCCTTTCAAAAACAACAAACGCCAAGGTATTGGTTTTACATATTACACCAATGGTGGCATGCATACCGAAACCATTTATGAAAATGGTGTGGAAAATGGTACTGCTTATGAGTTTGGACCAACAGGTGAAATTATTGGAATAAAGGTTTTTCAAAATGGAATATTAACCCTGCAAGAGGTTATTAACAGAAAGAATAGTACAGGTGAAAAAATTGGTCTTTGGAAAGAATTTTATGATGACCGTGTTGTAAAACTAGAAGGCCGATACAGTCAAGGGGAAAAGAATGGCTATTGGAAAATGTATTCCCCGAAAGGGCAATTAATAGAAACCTTGAAATATGAAAAAGGTGAACTCATTAAGGATGCCGAAGAGTTGACTAGCTTAGATATTCAGCAGCAGTTTTATCCTGATAGTGATGGTAAAGTTCGGTTTAGAGGTTCGTATAGAAAAGGTGTAGCGCAAGGCACACATATCTGGTACAACTTAGAGGGAGAAATTGATTCAACCAAGATTTTTAAAGAAGGAAAACTCATAGCTTCTGGTAAAATGGATGCGCAAGGTTTGAAACAAGGTTTTTGGAAAGAGTTTTATTTTCCAGTTGGCCAGCTAAAGGCTGAAGGCGAATATGAAAATGGTTATAGAATTAGGCTATGGAAATTCTATTATGACGATGGAAAAATAGAAGAAACTGGATCTTATGGTGATAAAGAACAGCTAGTTGGTACCTGGAAATGGTATTATGATAACGGACAAGCATTGCGTATTGAAGATTATAAGAATGGCAAAGAAGATGGTCTATCTACCGAGTATAACGACACCGGAAAGGTAGTAGCAAGAGGTGAGTTTGTGAATGGCCTAGAAGAAGGAGATTGGTTTTATGAAATTGGCGATCACTTAGAAGAAGGTCGTTATGAATATGGTTTGAAACAAGGTGTTTGGAAACACACTTATTTAGATAATAGTAAACTGCGATATGAAGGTGAATTTTATGATGATTCACCTCAAGGAAAACATGTTTGGTATTATGATAATGGCCAGAAAATGCTTGAAGGAGAGTATATTTCAGGTATAAAAGATGGTATTTGGAAAAGGTATTATAAAGACGGAACCATTATGATCACAATCGAGTATGAAAGTGGAGTAGAAGTGAAGGTGGACGGCTATAAATTAAAATTTGAAGAAAAAACGGGCGATAACAATGGTGATTCTTAATCTGTAAAAATTAAGAAATGCATATCTTTTGCCCCTAAATCCCGCATTATGTCGATGAATATCATGGTTATTGAAGACGAAAGCATTGTAGCTAAAGACATTCAAGTGTGTCTTAGAAAGTTGGGCTACAATGTGGTAGGCACTTTTCCCTCTGGCGAACAAGCCGTAGAAGAAGCTAAAACGCTTTTACCAGATTTGGTAATGATGGACATCATGCTTAAAGGACAAATGAGCGGAATTGAAGCTGCCGATGCCATCAGAAAGGAACAAGATATTCCAATTATTTTCTTGACGGCTTATACTGACAGAAATACGGTAGATAAGGCGAAAGAAACCGAACCATACGGTTATATAATCAAGCCATTTAAGGAAATTGATATTCAAACGGCTATTGAGATTGCGCTTTACAAGCATGGTAAAGAGCTTGAAGTAAAGAAAGAACGCGATTATTATTACAGCTTAGTAGAAAAGCAAGATTCGCCAGATATGATGTTTGTGAAAGCAAACCAAAAATTGGTGAAAATCAAATACGCTGATATTTACTTTATCGAAGCATTAAAAGATTACGTAGTAATCAATACCAAAGAGCGCAGATACACCATTCATAGTACGATGAAGGATATTGAAAGCAAAATGCCAGACAAAGATTTTGTGCGTGTTCACCGATCTTTTATTGTGCGTTTAGATCGCATTAAAGAGATAGATCACAGCAATGTGATCATGGAAGATGATAAGAAAGTAGTGCCTGTGGGTGGTTCTTACAAAGAAATTTTACAGGACCGTTTAAACATGATTTAAACGAAGTTTTAACCCATTATTTTCAAATCAATTCTTCTAGTAGCTAAATCAGCTGCTTCCACTTTTACTGTTACTTTTTCGCCAAGCTTAATGGTGTTTTTGGTTCGCTGACCAACCACCTGCATATTTGGTTGATCGTAGATATAGTAATCACCATCTATATCGCGCAAGCGCACCAAGCCTTCGCATTTGTTAGCAATAATTTCTACAAAAACACCCCATTCGGTAATACCGCTCACCACACCATCAAACACATCACCCACATGTTCATACATAAACATGGTTTGGTATAGTTTGGTGCTTTCGCGTTCGGCATTTGCAGCTTTACGCTCCATCATTCCGCTGTGTTTACAAAGTTTTTCTGTTTCACTTTCTTTTGCCGAAGCTTCTCCATGTAAATAGCCAAATAATAAGCGATGAGCCATCATATCAGGATACCTGCGAATAGGTGATGTGAAGTGGCTGTAAAATGGAAATGCTAAACCAAAGTGGCCAATGTTATTGATTGAATAATCTGCCTTGGCCATACTGCGAATAGCCAGCATTTCTATCATGTTTTGTTCTGGTTTTCCTTGCACTACTTTTAAAAGCGCATTGATGCTATTAGCTACTTTATTAGGATTGTTAAGATCAATTTTATAGCCAAAACGCTTAATGAATTCTGCAAATTCCCTCAGTTTTTCTGGATCTGGATAATCATGCGTGCGATAGACAAAGGTTTTTACATGATCTTCTTTTTTTTCCTTTTTACCCACTTTCATTGCCACAGCTTTATTAGCCAAAAGCATGAACTCTTCAATGAGTTTATGAGCATCTTTTTGAACTTTAAAATAAACTTCAATAGGTTTTTTAGCCTCATCCAACTTAAAACGAACTTCAACTTTATCAAAAGCGATGGCACCATCTTTTAAGCGCTTGTCGCGAATGATTTTCGCCATAGAGTTAATGGTAGTTAATTCGGTCTTATAAAGGCCTTCACCCGTCTCTAAAGTCTCTTGAACATCTTCGTAAGTGAAACGATGATCGCTGTAGATCACTGTTTTTCCAATCCAAGTGTCGTGGATGTTTCCTTTTTCATCCATTTCAAAAACTACACTAAAGGTGTACTTCTCTTCTTTCGGGCGAAGTGAACAAGCCATGTTTGAAAGCACTTCGGGCAACATCGGTATTACTCGATCAACCAAATAAACCGAAGTTGCTCTGTTTTGCGCTTCGCGTTCTATAGCAGAGTTTGGAGTAACATAATGGGTTACATCTGCAATATGAACACCAATTTCAAAACGACCATTTCCCAATTTTTTGTAGGAAATAGCATCGTCAAAATCTTTTGCGTCAGCTGGATCTATTGTAAAAGTGAGTGTATCTCTAAAGTCTCTTCGTTTAGCAATTTCGTCAGGTAGAATTCTTGTGTCTAAAGCATTGGCCTCAGCTTCTACTTCTGATGGAAAATGAAGTGGAAAACCAAATTCAACCAAAATTGCATCTCCTTCGGCACGCATATCACCTGGTTTGCCAAGCACATCTGTTACCGCTGCTCTTGGTGCCATTCGTGGATTATTCCATTCCACCAATATTACCACTACTTTTTCGCCTTCTTTACCGCCATTCAAATCTGCATCATCTACAAAGAAATCGACATTCATTTTGGCGTTATCGGGCTTTGCAAACATGCGTCTACCATGCCTGAAAAGTATGCAGGGATAGTTTTCTCTGGCACGTTCAATAATTGAAATAACACGGCCTTTGGCGCGCCCACCACGTTTGCCAGTGATGAGTTTTATAGCAACTAAATCTTCGTGAAATGCTTGGCCGGTGTACTGCTCAGGAATTAGAATATCTTGATCTTTTCCGTCTATTTCTACAAAACCATCACCATTTCTGTTGAATAATATTTTGCCTTGAAGGGTTTGAACTGGGCCATTCCAACGGTATTTACCACGCTTTTCTTCTACCAAAGTTTTTTCAGAAAGCATGCCTTCAACAATGCGCGTCAAGATTTGCTTTTCAACGGCATCTGTAATATTTAGCCGCGCAAACATCTGCCTCAGATTGAGTGCTTCATTCGGTTGTTCATTAAAATAATTGGTTAGTTCACCACGAAGCTTCTTGACGTGCTTCGAAAGATTTTTAGCTGTTGGTTTCGGCATTGTTCAAAGCTAGCTTTTGATGCTACACAAATGAAGAGCTGATAATAAGGTTTTGTTAATCCTATTGTTGAATGTTTACAAGATGAATCATTAATAAATATTAGGTCTTAATTAATCAAAACAAGTTCTAACTTGTTATAACTCCTAACTTTGGTTCACTCTAAAAAACGAAGAATTATGCTTTCAAAAAAGGTAGAAGAAGCTTTAAACGAACAAATTTTAATGGAAGGCGCATCTAGTAACTTCTATTTGGCAATGGCTGTTTGGGCCGAGCAAAATGGATATTCTGGTGTTTCTGATTTTCTATACAAACACTCCGATGAAGAGCGTTTTCATATGTTGAAGTTGGTGAAATACATCAACGAGCGTGATGGTGTTGCAATTATTCCTGCATTTCAAGCACCAACTACCAACTATGGTAGCGTGA